>DATJYL010000113.1 GCA_035499655.1 Pirellulales bacterium | reverse complement strand
CGGCGGCTGTGGATTTTGGGGTTATTGCCGATTCACCGCGATTCCATTTTATGGTCGAAATTTTTATTTGCCGCCGTAGGTTCGCTCGTGCCGTGCACGCTGCTCGTGTTGATCAGCGATTTAATGTTGCAAATTAACTTGCCGCTGGTGATTATTTTTCATCAAGTCTCGTGTGTGGTGTTGTGCGTGGGTTTGTCAGCCATTGCCGTGGGATTGGGCGCCAAAATGCCCGATTTGCGCGAGCAATCCCCTTCTAAAATTGCCGCCGGATTCGGTGGCACGTTAAACCTGGTGATTAGCGCGGCATATATTGTGGTGATTGTGTTGTTGACAGCGTTGCCGGTGCACTTATTCCTGGCGGCGGTTCAAGAAGCACCGCAAACCTTTATCGACCAGTGCTTGCATTTTCTCGGTAGCGGAACCGGAATCGCCTGTGGAATGGTCCTCACCTTGTTCACCGGCCTCATCGCCACCGTGTGGCCCATGCGCGTGGGATTGCGGGCCTTTCGGAAACTGGAACTGTAATTTTCTTGCGGCATGGCGATTTCTTTGGGCTTGCCTTCCCGAATGCCTGGAGAGTTTCTACAATCTGAGGAGGAAATATCTCCAGGCTGCCCCGGCGGGGGCGCGAGGTCGCCTGAAACGCGGAGCATTATATGGCCACGCGCCTCAAGGTCGGGGCGGTTACTTACCTGAATACCAAGCCCTTGGTTTACCACTTAGAGCAATTTGCGCCACAAGCGGAATTGAGTTTTGATTTGCCCAGCCGCCTGGCAGATCGCTTGGCCCGAGGGCAACTTGACGTGGCGTTGATTCCGTCGGTCGAGTATTTCCACGATCCCGCTTATTCGATCGTTTCCGATGCCTGCATTGCTTGTCGCGGTCCGGTGCTAAGCGTAAAGTTGTTTTGCCGTGTGCCGGTGAGGCAAGTTCGTACTTTGGCCTTGGACGAAGGGTCGCGGACCAGCGCCGCTTTAATCCGCATTTTGCTGAAAGAGAAATTTGATTTGGAGCCCCGCTGCGAACCGTTGCCCATCAGCGCCGCATGGAGCGATGCCGACTTCGACGCGGTGCTGCTGATTGGCGACCGGGCCATGCACTCGCCGGCAGGTAGGTTTGCCGAAGTTTGGGACGTGGGCGATCAATGGTGTCGCTGGGCAGGGTGGCCGTTTGTGTTCGCCATGTGGGTAGCGCGTGGCGGAGTTGACGTGCGCGAGTTGGAGCCGGCCTTGGCGGAGGCTCGTGATTGCGGAGTGGCGAATTTGGAACAAATTGCCGAGGTGGAAGCGGCTCCGCTGGGTTTGACCGTGCCGCAATGTCTGGCGTATTTGCGAGATTACTTGCATTTTTATCTTGGAGCGCACGAACGCCACGGATTGCAATTGTTTTATCAAAAAGCCAGTGAGTTGGGGTTGGCGCCGGCCGGATTTCCACTGGCCGGCACGATCGCTTAGAATGTGTTTTTTTGCATATTGAATTCATTCTATGGTTGCCACTTCCATCCAGCTCATTCTGGATCAAGCCGTCGCTGGCGAACGCATTAGCGCCGCCGATGGGCTGCGGTTATTGGAATCGCACGATTTAGCTGCGATTGGCCGCGCTGCCGACGCCGTGACGCGCCGCCTGCATCCGGAAACGATCCGCACTTACAACATCGACCGAAATATCAATTACACAAATATTTGTGCGGCTGTCTGCGATTTTTGCGCATTCTATCGCCCGCCTAAGCATCCGGATGGGTATGTGCTGGAGCGTGACGTGTTGCTGCAAAAAATTCGTGAGACGGATGAGTTGGGCGGCGATCAAATTCTGATGCAAGGCGGTTTGCACCCCCAGTTCAAATTGGAATGGTATGAAGAATTGTTGGCGGACATCAAACGGCAATTTCCCCAGGTGAATATCCACGGATTTAGCCCGCCGGAAATTCATCATTTCACCAAAGTTTCCAAGCTCCCTTTGCGGACCGTGCTGCAAAGGCTGCAGGCCGCGGGATTAGGGAGCTTGCCAGGCGGCGGCGGAGAAATTTTGGTCGACCGGGTTCGCAAGGCCATTACCCGGGGCAAGGTGCTGACCGATGATTGGCTCAATGTTCACCGGGTCTGGCACGAGTTAGGGGGCCGCAGCACGGCCACCATGATGTATGGGCACATCGAGACGTTGGCGGAACGGATCCAACACTTGGATCGGCTGCGGCAATTGCAAGACGAAACCCGCGGCTTCACGGCATTCATTTGCTGGAGCTTCCAGCCGGAACATACGGACATGGCCGACATTCCGCCGGCCGGCTCGTTCGAATATCTGAAAACGCAGGCGGTCAGTCGGCTGTATTTGGATAATTTTCCAAACATTCAATCGAGTTGGGTCACGCAGGGATTGAAAATTGGCCAGTTGGCATTGTTGTTCGGGGCCAACGACATGGGGAGCTTGATGATCGAAGAAAATGTTGTGGCCGAGGCGGGCACGGTGCACTTTTTGACAATCGACGAAATCCGCGCCGCGATTGAAGAGCTGGGTTATACTCCACGCCAGCGCAACGTGCGGTATGAATTAGTCGATCCGCAACACGAGCAGCGGGCCGTTGAGGCCAACCGCCTGCGCTCTGAGCAGATTCGTGCTGCCGGGCAGAAAACTTCGGCAGGGCGGGCAGCTTTGAGGCCCATGACCTCGGAAACGGTGTCGATTATTCCGCTGACCGTAGTCTCCGGCGATGGAACAGCATAAGGCACAGTTGCCGGCGGGCGAATTCTGAACGATCATTTAAGTGGCCTGTCAAATTTCGGCAATTTGTCGAGATTGCGTTCTACGCCGCATAAAGGCCTCGGACAAATTAAAGGGTGACCCAGCAAGATCGCCCGGAGGTTGCGCGCAGACCAGCAAGGACTGTGCTACCGTCGATTGACGAAGCATCCTGACCGTTGAACCATTTATGAATTCTCCCCAGATGCGTTCGGGTAATGGCGCTGTGCATTCTCAATGGAAAATTTTGGAAGCCGGCATTGCGCGTTGGCAGATTCCTCTGGGAGTGGCGCTGATCACAGCGCTGACGTATGCGGTGTATTGGCCTGCACTGTCCGGCGGATTTATTCTCGACGATGAATTGTTGACACAAAGCAAGCTGATTAAAGCGCCGGACGGCTTATATCGCTTTTGGTTCACGACTGAGCCCACCGATTATTGGCCCGTCACCTCCAGTGCGTTCTGGCTGGAATGGCGGTTATGGGGCGACAAACCCACCGGCTACCATGTGACTAATTTGCTGCTGCACATGGTTGACGTGCTATTGATTTGGCTTGTGTTACGGCGACTGGCGATCCACGGTGCGTTTTTGGCCGCCCTGATTTTTGCCGTTCATCCGGTTAATGTGGAATCGGTGGCTTGGATTTCGCAGCTAAAGAACCTGCTGGCACTATGCTTCATGTTACTTTCGACGATCTGCTCTTTGAAAGCTGATAAGCGGTTGAATTCGCCGCAAAGCCCAAGTGACCGATCCAGCGCCGGGCCGTGGTATTTGCTCAGTTTGATGTTGTTCGTGTTGGGAATGCTCAGCAAAGGTTCGGCAGCCGTTTTGCCGGCGTTGTTGCTTTTGATCGCATGGTGGCGGCGGCCCCTTTCCAAGTGGGATTGGCTGCGGAGCGTGCCGTTTTTTCTGCTGGGGGGATTGTTGACGCTGTTGAATGTGTGGTTTCAAACGCACGGTGTGGACACCATCGTGAGAAAAGTCACGCCCATTGAGCGGTTATTGGGAGCCGGCGGAGTCGTGTGGTTTTATCTATTCAAAGCTCTCGTGCCGATTGATCTGATTTTTGTGTATCCGGAATGGCATATCGATGCGGATGCCGTTTT
>DATJYL010000112.1 GCA_035499655.1 Pirellulales bacterium | reverse complement strand
CCCCAAGGCCACATCCGCTTGACGCAAAAGACCTACGATCTGCTCCGCACCATGTCGCTTCTTCATCGCGAATCCTTTCCGGCCCAATGGGCCGGCTGGATTCTCTCATATTCCCTGGATCAGTTTTCGGGAAGGGGGTCACACCGGTGGCGTCGGTCCTGGTCCACATTGCAAACGCCGCACTCGAAGGCGGCCATGGTGCCGATGCAGGCGTTGAATCGCCGATGGTTCGCAGGTTTAAAGTCGCGCCAATTATCAAAAATTTATAGAATATCCGGAGGTCACCACTGTGCAGAAAGATGACGACGAAGCAAAATCCACTGTCCCTGATTGTCACAACTTATTTTTCATGCGGTTGGCGGAGTCGATCGGCCGGCTGGCTGGCGAATGGTTGGCCAAAATGGAAAGCGCCCCAAACCATTGCCAGGATACCCTTGGTCCCTCAGAAACGCCCGCGACGATCAGCGTGCAAGGGCCAATCGATTCGGCCGAGGTGTCTGAAGCCGGCAGTCAGCACGAGTAGAGCGGAAGGCCGCTTGACATTGCCCGTCTCACTACTGGGATGAGTGCCCAGATAAGGCAGTTAAAGCAATGCAGTAGCGATGCAGATGTAACGTTGTTCGAGCGGCCTCAAAATCCAGTGCCAGTAAGGGTGTGGAAGTTCAAGTCCTCTCTCCGATACTGTTGAAACGAAAAGGTCTTGCGACGTAAGAACGTGAGTCCCTTTTTCATTGGGCTTCGAGTATTCCGGGGAAAATCCGGGGCAGGATTGGGTTTGTGTTGCATTCGTGCCGGTCGGCGACAGGCACCGTCGCTTCCTACGATTCAACACCCTCATTCCCGCAACGGAGGCCAGCCGGATGGCAAGGCAGCCGTGCGGCTGGTTCACCAAATACATCTGGAGGCACTTGCAGTGGACACCGGATGGGTTCGGCCATCACACAATTCCATCACAGAATTGGCCGCAAAGGGAATAAAACGCTGGAAACGCTGGAAGGTAGAACCACGGTTTATTCGAAGAATACGAGGAAGGCGATTTTCTCGTCTGAATTTTAAGTCCTTTGCGTCTGCCATTCCGCCACTCGGCCGTAAATTTCGTATCCGCATGTTATCGCCAATGCGACTTGCTGACAACTTCTGGAAACATGTCAACACGCGGCCGGTGCTCGGCTTCGCAACTCACCAGGCCATGCGATGCTTTCGGACTTGGCTCTGGCGGCGTTGGCCAAAATTTGCTCAGATACAGTGAACGGTCGCTGCCCGCTCAACTGAATTCAACCGGAGAGGATTTATGCGAGCTTTCATCTATGGAGTGTGGTTCATCGTCGTGACCGGCATGCTCAGTGGGTGTGGTTCGAACACGGATACAAAACCCGCCGCGTCAGCAACACCACCATCCGCAGCACCACAAGCAGAGAACGCTGCAGACACGAAAGATTTTGTGATGCAATCTGGCGGAGCCAATGTGCTGAAGCTAACAGCGCCGGGCGGCACCAAATGCGTGGCGGAGGACGGCGAGCTTAAATTCGACGCTCCAAAATTTTATGTCGAGGTCTGGCTGGCGAGCGGAGCGAAATCGGTGGAGGAGGCGGTGGAAAACGTCAGCTCGCAAATCGTGAGTGAGTTTAAGAATTTCAAGCCTGATCAGACGACTGAATTAACTATCGCCCGCTCGCCCGCCAAACGGATGGTCGGCGTCGGCGAAGAAGCCGACGATGGCGATCCGGGCAAAGCGGACGTGATTGTGTTCAAAGTCGGCGAGCGTGTATTTGTCGCCTGCAATCACGGCGAAAGTCTTAACGACGCCGGACAGCAGGGTTTATTAACGCTGGTGCAGACCGCGCAAATGCCGTAGACGGGAGCACGTGCCAGGCCTTGAACACCTTCGTTTTATTATGTTGGCCCGCCGTACTGGCCGATTTCGCCGGCATCAACGGTTTTTTGGGGACCCGCGCGTCCATTATGCTCGACGTGGTGTTTCTGGCCATGTTCCTTGTGCTTCCCGTGCTGGGTGTCAGCATCGGGCTGGCCCGATTTCGCAAGCAATACGCCTGGCACAAGCGGATTCAATTGACGCTGGCCATCATCCTGCTCGCGGCGGTGGCGGCGTTTGAAATCGACATGCAGTTCATCAGCGGCTGGCAAACTCGGGCCATGCCCTCGCCGTATTGGCCCGGCGAAGTAAAAACGAGCCTGTACGTCCATCTGATTTTTTCCATCTCGACGTTTTTTCTCTGGCTGTACGTAGTGATCGGCGCGCTGCGCAATGTGCCGCAGCCGCCGGGGCCGTCGCCGTACAGCGGCCGGCACATTTTTTGGGCCCGACTGGCGGCGATCGACTTGCTGTTGACGGCCGTTACCGGCTGGATTTTTTACTGGCTGGCGTTTGTAGCGTAAACCAACTGCATCCTGGGCACGAAAATTGCCCCGCCTGACAAACCTGCTTCGGAATTGCTATCTTGTAGCTGGTTTGAAATAACTCCGGTCGCTTTGAATTGATGGGGAGGTCACTATGCAGCGCCGCACCGTACTCAAAGGCATCAGCGTGGCCGCCGCCGGATCGGGCTCTGTATTGGCTTTCGTCGAATCGCTGGCCGCAGGCGATGTCGCTGCCGCCGCGGAAACTGCGCCGACTGGATCTGTTGCCGCTACCATTTCTGCCATCGCGCAAAAGCGGCCGCCGGAAACCGTGCGGGGCGAGATGCGATATCGCAAATTGGGCCGCACAGGGGAAGAAGTTTCGCTCATTGGCGTGGGAGGCTATCACATTGGCAACTTCAAGGATGAAAGTGATTCCACCAAGCTGATTCGCACGGCCATTGACCGCGGCGTCAACTTCATGGACAACTGCTGGGATTATCACGATGGCGACAGCGAACGCCGCATGGGCAACGCTTTGAAAGACGGTTACCGCGACAAAGTATTCCTGATGACAAAAATCGACGGGCGCACAAAAAAAGCCGCCGCCCAACAACTGGACGAAAGCCTGCAACGGCTGCAGACTGATCACATTGATCTGCTGCAATTCCACGAAAACATTCGCCTGGAAGATCCAGACCGTTTTTTTGCCGACGGCGGCACGCGTGATGCCTTCGACGAAGCCAAGAAAGCCGGCAAGATTCGATTCATCGGCTTTACCGGCCACAAAGACCCGCTGGTGCATTTACGCATGCTGGAAGTCGCCCAAGAGCACGATTTTCATTTCGACACGGCGCAAATGCCCATCAATGTAATGGACGCCCATTTTCGCAGCTTCGTGCAGCATGTGGTGCCCGAACTCATGGAGCAAGAAATCGCCCTGCTGGGAATGAAGCCGCTCGCCGGCGGCGCCATTCTGCGCAGCAACACGGTCAACGCCACGGAATGTCTGCATTACGCTATGGCCATGCCCACTTCAGTCGTCATCACCGGCATGGACTCGATGAAACTACTTGACCAAGCGCTGGACGCCGTGAAAACATTTCAGCCGTTGGATGCCGGTGCGCTGCAAACACTGCTGGCCCGCACCGACGACGCCGCCCAGCATGGCCGGTTCGAGGGCTTCAAAACCACGAGCGGCTTCGACGGCACGGCGCGCAACCCGGCGTGGCTGGGGTAAAGCGACCGAATGTCGACTCGTCGCTTATCAAAGTCGAGTATCGCTTACCGGTGATTTCTGCTAAACCGCTAGCGGTTTAGCAGAATCGCTTTCGGCGCGACGATTCACATGCCGCTGTGCTGCGGATGTAATCGTCCACCGGGGGTGGCTGCCACGCGGTTCACCGCGTTCAAAAACGCCAGGGCGCTGGCTTCCACACTGTCGGTCGAAACGCCGCGGCCTCGGTATACTTGGCCGTTGTGTTCAATCTCCACATTCACTTCGCCTTGAGCGTCCTTGCCCACGGTGACCGAATGCACCCGGAAATCGCGGCACCGGACGGCCAGCCCGGTAATTTTTTCGATCGCCAGAAAAATGGCGTCCACCGGCCCATCGCCGGCGGTCATTTCTTCGACGAACTGCTGATCGCCGCGCTTTAGCACCAACTGCACGCTCGGCTTGCCCACGGTGCCGCAACTCACTTTGTACGATACCAGCGTCCACGTTTCGGGGACGTCCAAAATTTGCTGTTCGCACAGAGCCGCAATGTCGCCGTCGTAAATTTCTTTCTTCTTATCGGCCAGTTGCTTGAACTGGTCGAACACGGTTTGCAATTGCTCACCGGTGAGATGAAAACCCAGCGCCCGGGCCCGATCGGCCAACGCCGCCCGGCCGCTGTGCTTGCCGAGGACCAAGTCGGTTTTCGAAAGCCCTACGTCTTCCGGCCGCATAATTTCGTAGGTACGCGGCTCTTTGAGCATGCCGTCCTGGTGAATGCCCGCCTCGTGCGCAAAAGCGTTGCGGCCGACGATGGCTTTGTTGCGCTGCACCTGAATGCCTGTGATGTTGGAAACCAGCCGGCTCGTCGGCACCAGCCGCTGCGTGTGGATGCGCGTGCCGGCATGGTAATAATCGTGCCGGGTGCGCAGGGCCATCACGATTTCTTCCAGCGAGCAGTTGCCGGCCCGCTCGCCGATGCCGTTAATGGTGCATTCGACTTGCCCAGCGCCGTTTTCCACGCCGGCCAGACTGTTCGCCACGGCCAGACCAAGGTCGTTGTGGCAATGCACGCTGATGACGGCCTTGTCGATGTTCGGCACACGTTCTTTGAGCGTCCGAATCACGTTGCCGTAATGCGCCGGCGTGGCGTAACCGACGGTATCGGGAATATTGACCGTGGTGGCCCCGGCGGCAATTGCCGCTTCAACCACCTGGCACAGAAAATCAACTTCCGTGCGGGCCGCATCTTCCGGCGAGAACTCCACGTTGTCGCAATAACTTACGGCCCGCTTCACGCCGGCGACGGCCCGGCGAATGATTTCGTCCTTGTCCATTTTCAGTTTGAATTCACGATGAATGGCGCTGGTCGCCAGGAACACGTGAATCCGGGCGTCGGGCGCGCCTTTCAGCGATTCCCAGGCCCGGTCGATGTCGGCGTCGTTGCAGCGGGCCAGGCCGCAAATGGTAGCGCCGCGAATGTTCTCGCCAATTTGCCGCACGGCTTCGAAATCGCCGGGCGAGGCAATGGGAAAGCCGGCTTCGATAATATCCACGCCCAGGTCGACCAGCGCCTGGGCGATTTCCATTTTTTCGTGAATGTTCATGCTGGCGCCGGGCGATTGCTCGCCGTCGCGCAGCGTGGTGTCAAAAATGCGAATGGGCCGTGGCGGCACCGACGAGCCGCCGATGACCGTGCCGGGTTTGATGGACGATTCGGCTGAAACAGATTTCGGTTCCGATGTTTTAGTTGATGGTGCAGTCATGATTTATGGCTTTGTGTCGTTGGAATTGCGGAGTGGAGAAACGTCGATACGAGTTTTTGCGTCATTCAAGCCCCGGGGGTTGCAACCCCCGGGCTTCTGCCCGGGTTCACAACCCGGGCCGGAGCAATACCAACCACGCCCTACTGGGCTGCGTGCGAAATGCACAAATGAAGCACGATGCAACCATTGATTTTATCTCCGCCATAAAGCCGCGACCGTTGGTCGCGCTTGGCACACATTAAACTTTTCCACTTCCGCGCGACCACCGGTCGCGGCTTTATGAAATCGAATCGCTAAATCCAACAAAAAACCCCAAGGCTTTGGTGTGGCCTTGGGGTTCTGATGATATCGTGTGAATGCACGAACCCTACGGCCTACTCCCAGTAAGCAATAAATCTGTAAGCAACAAGCTGGACAACAACAGCCGTGGTTCGCACATCGTCGTATAATCCTGCTAAAAACAACTGCCCGAAACCTGCCCCAACTCCAAAAAACCGCCTACTGCTTTTCGACCATCTCTCTACCGCAACTTTAGATGATCGACCGTAGCGGGTCAAGCGATTGGCCTCTCTGCCAATGCGCCAATACCTGCGACAATCGGCTGATTCCCGCGGTTCGCTTCGCCTTGTTGCCCCCGTCGGTTAAACCTATGATTCGCCGGAGGTTGCACGATTTTGGTATCTGTCGTATCGAGATTACATCCCGCCGGTCGCCGTAAACACTGCCCACCATGCACGCTGCGTTTCAAATTTCGATCGGTCGTCTGTTGGCCGAGCAAACCGCCGCCGCACTCCCCTCCGGCATTCAGGCCCAGTGGTGGCATTGGGTGGCGTTTGGCGTGTTTGTGGCGGTGATGCTGGCGCTGGATTTGGGGGTGTTTCATCGCCACTCGCGGGAACCGACGCTGAAAGAAAGCGCTTTTTGGACCGCCGTGTGGACGGCATTGGCGTTGGCCTTCAACGGTTTGGTGTGGCGCTGGGGCGGCTCAACCGCGGCCGTGCAATTCCTGACCGGTTATCTCGTCGAATGGTCGCTGTCGATGGATAACGTGTTTGTGTTTGCCGTCATCTTCACGTTTTTTCAGATACCGCTGGAGTATCAATATCGAGTGTTGTTTTGGGGCATTTTGGGCGCGATTTTCATGCGTCTGGCATTCATCCTGGTGGGCGCCGCCTTGCTGGAATACTTCGAATGGATGCTGCTGGTATTCGGTGGCCTGTTGATTATCACCGGGCTGCGGTTGGCCTTGAAGCACGAAGAGACGCATCCGGAAAACAATCTGATAATGCGGTTAGCCCGGCGATTTTTGCCCGTGGCCGGTGGTTCGCACGGCAACCGTTTTTTTGTGCGCGAGAACAGCCGCCGCTGCATCACCCCGCTGTTTTTGGTGCTGCTGGTGGTGGAAAGCACCGACGTGCTGTTTGCCGTCGACAGCGTACCGGCCATTTTCGGCGTGACGCGCGATCCGTTCATTGTGTTCACTTCGAACATTTTCGCCATTTTGGGCCTGCGGGCGTTATACTTTTTGCTGGCCGGCGTGATGGGCCTGTTCCGCTATTTGCATTACGGCCTGGCGGCGGTGTTGATTTTTGTCGGCGGCAAGATGATGGCCGAGTATTTTTTTGATCTACACTTGTTCAAAGATTATCCTTGGATTTCGTTGGCCGTCATCGCCGCCCTGCTGGGAATTGCCATCGTGGCTTCGCTGGCGGTCGGAAAGCCGAAAGCGGTAAATGACCAATGACAAAGCCACAATGACCAATGCGCGATGCATTTTCAGATTGGTCATTGGTGCTTGGACATTGGTCATTCAGATGTAATCCGTCTCACCACCCTCATCAATCCACACTGGACCCCATGTATCATTTTCTGCACAAACATCGGCATTGGTTTTTTGCACTGGTCGTATTGGCGGTTGCGGCCCTCGTCTGGTTCCAATTGAAAGGCGATCCAGGCGGGCCAATTCCGAATGTCCCGGCCAATCGGCCCACGCAGCCGGCGCCGGCCGCCGGGCAATAGATTAGGGTTCAGGGTTCGGCGAATGGTTGCGGGGTTTCCCTGCCCCCTGTGTCCTACACCCTGAACCCTTTCCTGCTTGACTTTTGCCGTGATTCGGTGTGGAATTGATCTAGGGCAGCACGCGGCCATGAATCGGAACTTTCGGCCATTCAATAGGGGCTTATGGTCCGCCGGATTGGAGAAGCGATGCACACTTGCCCCCCCGCAAATTTCCTTGCCCGCTTTCTGCGCGCCATGCCAGTACAACGAAGCCACCGTTGTCGTCAGGGCCTTACGCTGGTCGAAATGCTGATTTCGCTGGTGTGCGTCATTTTGCTGATGTTCGCTTACACGCAGTTGTTTAGCGACGTCGGCGGCCGCATCGGCGATGCCCGCTCGATGATCGAGCTGACCAACCGCATGCAAAGCGCGGCCGGGCGGTTGCGGACCGATTTAGCCGGCCACACGTGCAACATGCTTCCCTGGCAAGATCCGGCGGCCGGGGGCGGATATTTTGAAATTATCGAAGGCCCGCTCAGCGATCAGAACCCGGGCCTCACCGGCTATTCCGCCTCGGCCACCTACAACCTGACCGATACCACCGCCACGCCGAACACCGTCTACCCGATGGGCGACACCGACGACGTGCTAATGTTCACCGTCCGTAGCAAGGATGTGCCATTTACTGGACTATATACCGACACCACCGGCAAAACGCAAACCGTGCAATCGCAAGTCGCCGAAGTGGTCTGGTTCCTCCGGCCAACGCTCCTGTCCGACGGCGTCACGCCAGTCAACCCGCCGATGTTCACGCTGTACCGCCGCGTGTTTTTGGTGATGCCGACCTATCAGGGCAATCAAACCGTGCTGACCGGCGCCGCGCCGACGACAACCGCCGGCCTGCAAATGCCCGTGAGCACGTTCTATCAAAACAACGATATTTCAGCCCACATCGACGAATCCACAGGCACGCCCGTCGCCGTGGCCAACACCCTGGGCGATTTGACGAACCGCGAATGCCGCTTCGGCCATGCGTTTGTTAATAACGCGGCTTCGTCGAACGGTTTTCCGCACCGTGTTTATCCGCCTTATTTGGTTCCGCTAGGCGGCAGTTTGTCGAACGGCACTTACACCGTTGACACAAGCAATGCCCGCTTTGGGCAAGATGTCGTGCTGACAAATGTCATTTCGTTCGATGTGCAAGTGTGGGACCCCACTGCGCCGGTGTATTTGCAGGGCACATCGCCCAGTCAGGTAACGGTGGCGCCAGGCGATTTTGGGTTTACCAAAATACCAGGGCAGTTGAAGACGACGCCCATATCGCCAGTGTCCTTGTATATTTATCCGACTGCAGATGCCGCGGGCGCCTTTGTCGATTTGAATTGGGCGGCAACCAACAATTTGTATAGCTCGTACATTACTCTCGCCACAACGACGACAGCGAATGCCGTGGGACCATGCGGGAAGAATGTGGCGGGCGTCAACAACGGCTCCATTCCGCTTTTGGCGCTGGCCGATTGCAGCACGCAGAATATGAGCCCGTTCTACTCCACCGGATATCCCAAGTCGCAATTAGTGGCCGCGAGTCCATCCGCTGGACCGGCAGCGCCGACCGACTTTACCAAGAACTGGCTCTTCGACGATCATTTAACCAGCAATCTGCCTGATTATGGATTGTATGGCTACACGCCCGCCACATTCGACACCTGGTCGACTTATTACGAACACGATGGCCTGGATCAAGACGGCAATGGCGTCGTCGACCAGGCGGCCTCCGGCTTCCAAGATTTTGCCAACAACACAGAAACTTCGCCCCCCTACCCTGTTGCGCTGCGGGGCGTCAAAGTGACCATCCGTTGCTACGAGCCTGACAGCCGCCAGACACACGAAATTAGTGTGGTCGAATCGTTCGTGCCGCAGTAGAAAAGGCAGAAGGCAGAAAGCAGAATGTAAAACGCATAGCGTTCTGTTTTCGTCCAGGTGTTTCACCTCAATCCTGCGTCTGCCTTATCCGGGTTCCCCCTTCCGCCTTCCGCCTTCTGCCTTCATCCTCCCGTCTTCCCCATGATTCCCCACCCGATTCGCCTGCGGCAGCCGTGGGAAGAGTTGCCTGACGCCTCGCCGGGGCGAGTGGCATATCGCCGGCGATTCAAATGCCCCACGGGCTTGGACACCTGGGAGCGGGTGTCGCTGGAAGTAGATCGGGGGATTTTTTTGGGCGAAATTTCGCTAAACGGCACGAATTTGGGCCGGCTTGAACCGGGGCAATTCTTTTCGGCCGACATTACCCCGCTGCTAAAGCCCGCCAATGAGCTGATGGTGTCGGTCGATCCGCACTCTGCGGTTGCGCAGCCGCCGCCATCTGCATCGGTTTATATTATCGATCCTGAAGAACCACTGGGAAGCCCCATTGGTGATGTGCGATTGGTGATCCGCACAACACAATGACCAATGCCCAAGCACCAATGACCAATGATTAAGCGGCAATGCCCTAGCTGGATTGAACCGCATATTGGTCATTGGGATTTGGTCATTGGTCATTCTCTTCCCGTTCGTGATTTTTTTCACAGTCTCAGCGCATTCCAATTCCTGCATCTACAAACTTCCATTTTCAAAAAAATCGCTTTGACTGCCCGCTCCTTTTCCTTCTATGCTTGTAATGGGAGCGGCGCGCGGCAACTCAACATGGCTGCGCTGAAAGAAGAGGCTGCCATTTCTGGTCAGCATTTCTTATCTGGGTCAGGAAAGCGAGGAATTGTTATGTCGCTTGCGCAAATTCTGCAGCACAAAGGCTCCCGCGTGTTAAGCATTTCGCCCCATGCTACGCTGGCCGACGTCGTGCAAAAGCTGGTCAAAAACAATTGCGGTTCACTCGTGGTCTGCGAGGAAAACGATTGCAGCCACTTGCTGGGCATTATCACCGAGCGCGATATCCTTAAAGCCTGCGCCATCCATCGGGCTCCGCTGGAGCAACTTCGTGTGGAAGACGTAATGACGGCTGATTTAGCCACTTGCTCGCCCAACGACAGCGTGCAAGACGCCATGGGCGTGATGACCGACCGCCGCATTCGTCACTTGCCGGTCATCGACGACGAAGGAAAACTGGCAGGCATTGTGTCCATCGGCGACTTGGTCAAACACCAGCATGACCAACTGACGATGGAAAACCATTACCTGAAAAGCTACATCCACGGGTAAGAAAAGCCCGAATCAACAAGCACCAATGACCAATGATTTTCTGGTCATTGCGACTTGGTCATTGGTCATTATCTTTCTACGCCCGTCAGTACGCGCAATTCTTTCGGTAGCGCAAAGAACACTTGCTCCTCGCGCAGCGTGCGTTCTTCCACCGTGGCGCCGAAGTGCCGTTTCAGTAATTCGATGCACTGCTGCACCACCGTTTCCGGCGCGCTGGCGCCGGCGGTAATGAGCACCGTCGAGTCCGGCTGGAACCAGGATAATTCGATGTCCGGCGGGCCGTCGATCAAATAAGCGGGCGTGCCGGTTTCGGACGCCAGCTCCGCCAGCCGCAAGCTGTTGGAGCTGTTCTGGCTGCCAATTACCAGCACTACGTTGGCCTCGGACGATAACTGCCGCACTGCCTCCTGCCGGTTCTGTGTGGCGTAGCAAATATCTTCCTTGGGCGGCCCAATGATGTGCGGGAACTTTTCCTTCAGCCGCTTAATGATGCGGTTGGCGTCGTCGACCGAGAGCGTTGTTTGCGTGAGATACGCCAGCTTGGTTTTGGATGGAAATTCCAATCCGTCGACCTCCTCGGCCGTCCCAACCAAATAAAACGCATCGGGCGCTTCCCCCATAGTGCCGATCACTTCGTCATGCCCGGCATGGCCCACCAAGATGATTTTGTAACCTTGCTTCGCATACCGCACCGCTTCCAAATGCACTTTGGTCACTAGCGGGCACGTGGCGTCGATGGTATTCAGCCGCCGCTCCTGAGCCACACGCCGCACTTCCGGCGAGACACCGTGGGCCGAAAACAGCAAATTCGCCCCCTCGGGCACTTCGTGCAAATCGTCCACGAAGACGGCCCCTTCCGCGCGAAACCGCTCCACGACGTGCTTGTTGTGCACAATTTCATGATAGACGTACACCGGCGCGCCAAAAATGCCCAGCGATTTTTCCAACGTGTCGATCGCCATGTTCACGCCCGCACAAAACCCGCGCGGACTGGCCAGAATAATTTTCATCAGATGACGATTCTTTCGTCTGGAACAACGATGCTTCCCACGCCGCTATGCGTTATCATAATGTGCCGCCCACTTCCCGGATAGGCAGTTTCGGCAAACCGCTAGCACGCAGCATGTCTCAAATTTCGTTCCCTGACGAACTTGCGCTTTACGGACCGGGCCCCGCTGCGCAGCCGTGTCCCACGTTGGCCGCAGCGCAAACGTATTGCCGCCGCTTGGCCCGATGTCATTACGAAAACTTCACGGTCGCCAGTTGGTTGTTGCCGGCGCAACTGCGCCAACATTTTTGCAATATCTACGCCTATTGCCGCTGGTCGGACGACCTGGCCGATGAAACCGCTGGCGGCCAGCAAAGTTTGCTGCTGCTGGATTGGTGGCAATCGCAACTCGACGATTGTTATCGCGGCGTGGCCAGCCATCCCGTGTTCGTGGCCTTGGCGGAAACTATTCGCGGGTTTGAAATTCCCATTGAGCCGTTTCGCAGTTTGCTGATCGCCTTCAAGCAAGATCAAACTTGCACGCGATACGAAACTTTTGACGATCTGCTGGCTTACTGCCGCAATTCCGCCAATCCCGTGGGCCGGCTGGTGCTGTATTTGGGCCGCTGCCACGACGAGTCCCGCGGCCTGCTAGCCGATTCTATTTGCACCGGCCTGCAACTGGCGAATTTTTGGCAAGACGTGGCCCGCGATTACCGCATCGGCCGCATTTACCTGCCGCAAGAAAGTTGTCGCCGCGCGGGTTACCCAGAAGCTATGTTCGCCCGCGGCGAGTTCAATCCGCAATTTCGCGAGTTGCTAGCCGGCGAGGTTGCGCGGGCAGAAGCGTTCTTCGACGCCGGCCAGCCGCTGGTGGCGCAGGTTCCGCCCAGTTTGCGAATCAGCGTGCAATTGTTCATCGATGGCGGGCGGGCGATTTTGCAGGCCATTCGAAAACTTGATTACAACGTGTGGCACACCCGGCCGGTAGTAGGCAAGTGGAAAAAGCTCAATCTGCTGTTGGGCGCATGCCTTGTAAGGCGGCGGATTGCAAATCCGCCATCGTCGGAGGCGCGGCCGTGAACTCACTTGCCGCCAGTTACGCCTTCTGCCAACGGCTGGCGCGAAAGTCTGCCTCGAACTTTTATTACTCGTTTTTGCTGCTGCCGCGGGCCAAGCGTCGGGCCATGTGCGCCCTGTACGCCTATTTGCGCCACGTGGATGATCTGGCCGACGACGATCGCCGCGACGTTGCCGCCCGGCACGCCGCACTGATCGAATTACGAGCAAGCCTGCAACGGCCGTCTTCCAACTGCACGGCCAATCTTATCCTTCCCGCGCTTGTCGATACCGCCGCTCGCTACCGCATTCCGTTGGAGTATCTCACCGCCGCCATCGACGGCGTCGAAATGGACCTCGCCGGCCGCCGTTACGAAACTTTCGCCGATTTGGAGCAATACTGCTATTGTGTGGCGTCAGTCGTCGGATTGGCGTGCATTCACATCTGGGGGTTTCGCAGTCCGGCGGCGCTGGAGCCGGCCCGCCGCTGCGGCGTGGCATTCCAGCTCACGAATATTCTGCGCGACCTCCGCGAAGACTCCCAGCGCGGCCGCCTCTATTTGCCGCAGGAAGATTTGCACCGCTTCGGTTACACTGCCCAACAACTCCGCGGCTCCAACGATAACTCCCCGTTTTTTAATCTCATGCAATTCGAAATCACTCGGGCTGAACAATTTTATGCCGCGGCCGCTGAACTCGAACCCTTGCTCCAGCGCGACGGCCAGCGCGTGTTCCGCGCGATGACGGCCACCTACCGCGCCGTGCTGGCGAAAATTAAGCGCCGCCCCGCCGACGTGTTCCGCCGCCGCATTCGGCTTAGCCCGTGGGAAAAAGCACGCATCGCTGCCGGCGCACTGCTGGCGCGACCGACACCGCCATCCGCCGCATCGAAGTGGGAAACCGTATCGTCATGAACGGGGCAGAACACGAAGCAGTTGACCGCACGTCGTCAGAACGCTCGGGTGCCCCGCGAGTAGCCATCGTCGGCGGAGGATTGGCGGGCTTGGCCGCGTCGGTGGCGTTGGCCGATGGCCAGTTCAACATCACACTGTTCGAAGCACGTCGCCAACTGGGCGGCCGGGCTGGATCGTTCCGCGATTTGGCCAGCGACGCCTGGGTCGATCATTGCCAGCATGTCAGTCTCGGCTGCTGCACAAATCTCACCGATTTCTGCCGCCGAACCGGCTTAAGCGATTTGCTCCGCCTCGACCAAACGCTCCATTTTTTTGGCCCAGACGGTCGCCGCTGCGATGTCGCCCCCAGCCGCTGGTTGCCCGCACCGCTGCATTTGCTGCCGTCGCTGTTGCGGTTGAAATATCTCTCTCGGCGAGAAAGGCTGGGCATTATTTCCGGGCTGCGAAAGTTGGCACGCACGCCGATCAAAGACGATGCGGCTTCACCGACGATTGGCCATTGGCTCCTGACTCACGGCCAAACCCAGCGGGCGATTGATCTGTTTTGGACGCCTGTCATCGTTAGCGCCTTGAGCGAGACGGTGGACCGCGCCGCCGTGCCGCCGGTGCGAAAAGTGTTTGTCGATGCCTTCCTCGCCTCGCGGCAAGCCTGCCAGCTGCAGATTCCCCGTGTGCCATTGGGCGAATTCTACGGCCGGCGTTTGGAACAATGGCTGCGCGAACATGGCATAACGCTGCGACTGGAATGCGCGGCAAAACAAATCATCGGCGCTAGCCAGGGCGTGAACGAAATTGAGTTGGCCGACGGTCAGCGCCTGCCCGTGGACTATATCGTGTTGGCTGTTCCCTGGCGGCGCGCGGGCGAATTATTGCCCGACCGGCTGCGGGCCGCGCTGCCGGAATTAAAGCAGACCGATGGTTTGGAATCGGCCCCCATCAGCGCCGTGCATCTGTGGTTTGACCGGCCGATTACTGATTTGCCGCACGCGGTTTTGCCGGGCCGCACCAGCCAATGGGTGTTCAATCATGGCGTGCAATCGAATTCGACGGGTGCTGACGATCCGCCGGCGGACGCGCATTATATTCAAATCGTCATCAGCGCTTCGCGCGGTCTGGCCTCGCAGTCACGCGAAGCAATTATCGCACAAGTGCGGCAAGAGCTGGTCGAGGTGTTGCCGGAAGCAGCACAGGCGAAGCTGCTGCAAGCGCGGCTCATTACGCAGCAGCATGCGGTGTTTTCGCCGCTGCCGGGTAGCGAACACTTACGTCCACGCCAACAAACCGCGGTGCCGAATTTGTTTTTGGCGGGCGATTGGACTGCCACTGGCTGGCCAGCCACGATGGAAGGAGCCGTGCGCAGCGGATATCTGGCCGCAGAAGCGGTTCTTTTGCGCCTCAATCGCCCCACGAAAATCCTGTCGCCCGATTTACCCCGGCCGTGGCTGGCGCGGTGGCTGACAAGCTAAACCGCCAGCGGATGGATTCATCACTTTCCTGCGCGACAACAGCTTGTCCGCTACCCCAACTGCTCGATAATGCCTTCCAAGAAAGCGGCCAATTTTTTCGAGCAGACCAGCGCAGCCTCGCGGAAGCGCCACAAATCTTTCACCGTTGACGGCCGGCGAATGATCGAGCCGGCCGTGGCGCCAATCCGCCGCATCCATGTGGGGCGAGTAACCAACCGCTCGATGTCGGCCGGTAATTCCTCGTCGACCGGATCGCTCACGACCCGCACGGCCAAAAAACGCTGCTTTTCGCGGCGACATTCCTCGGCCACGGCCAGCGTTTCCATATCGACGGCCAAGGCGCCGTGCCGCTGACCCAATTGCAGCTTCTCCGCGGCTTTGAAAGCCACCCGATCAATCGTCAACAGCGGCCCCACGTGCAGGCCGGGAGTCGCTGCTTGTTGCTGCGGCGAAATGTGAAAATCGATCGCCAAGCGCCGGCCATCTTCGCCCAAGATGCAATCGGGCATGACGATGTCGCCACGATTCACATCGGCCTGAAGCCCCCCGGCCAAGCCCGCAGAGATCACCCAGCGCGGTTTGTGCCCGACGATGAGCGCGGCCGTGGCCATGGCAGCATTTTTTTGTCCCACTCCGGAGTGGACAATCACCACGCCGCGCCCTTTCAAACCACCCTGCCAGGCGGTGTACCGGCTGCCGCGGACGGCAATTTTGCCAGCCAATTTGTCCTCCAGCGCGCCGGCTTCCAAGCCCATGGCAAACACCAGGCCCACATGGCACGGCGGCAAATTTGCCTCGGGCAGATCGCTGGCCAATGAATGGTACGACATGCAAGCAATGATCGAAAATAGGACGGTGCAATGCCTGGAACACAAGCCCGCATGGTTTACAAGATACTTGCCTTTAGCACGCGCCGAAAGAGACTCGGCTGCAGAAGTGTGAAGCAAAACGAATACGGCGGAAGCGGCGTCTCAGGCCGCCTTATCCATGCGTCGCGGACCATCGTTGTTGGGCGCCGTTTTCGATTTGCTGCGTGCCTGTGCCTTGAGTATTGCCTTCTCCGCTCCGCCGCTGCTGGCCACGATCATGCCCGGCGTGAAATGCGGCCTGGGCGGCTGGGAATGCAGACGGGCATGATGCTCGGCCTCGGCCAAAATCAATTCGGCGGCCATTTGCGAGGCGCCGCCATGCCCCACTTTCGCCTTCAATTCCGCCAACTGCGCAATCAACCCATCGCGCCGCTCGTCGCTGGCCAACCACTGAGTTACATGCGCGGCGATTTGCAGCGACTTATCTTCGTAGGTTAAATACTCGGGGAACAACACCCGGTCGGCATCCGGATCGGTGGGACTATACGGCGTGGTATCGGACGGAAACAATTCCTTGGCCGTCAGTAAATTCACCAGCGTAATGTATTTGACCCGGCGAAACATTTGCTGCACGCGATAGGCCAACGGTGTGATCCAGTACAGCACGACGGTGGGCTTTTTGTGATACAACAGCTCCAGCGAAACCGAGCCGCTGCACGCCATGCAACATTCGGCCAACTGCATCAGCTCTGGCGTTTTGCGAACGTACACTTCCGCCGGCAGCTTGGCCTGTTCGATTAATCGCCGGGCGATTTGCGCCTGATGCGGCTTGAATGCCGCCACGGCAAAGCGAACTTTTGGAAACCTCACTTGCACCAGCGCCGCCGCTTTCAAAAACCACTTCAAGTTGTGCTGCACTTCCTGCGTGCGCGATCCGGGCAGAATGGTAATCAAGCGCCCTGGCTTGCGGCGCATGGCATCCATGAACGCTTCGTCAACTTTGTGCTCCCGCACTTCGTCGAAAAACGGATGCCCCACGAACGTCGCCCGGCAGCCTTGCTCGCGAAACCACGTTTCTTCAAACGGCAGCGCGCACAAGACGTGATCGACAAACCGCCGCATTTTTTTGATCCGCCAACTGCCCCACGACCAAATCTGCGGCGGGCAGTAATACAACACCGGAATGCCATGCGCCTTCGCCCGCCGGGCTATCCACCAATTGAAGCCCGGGTAATCGATCAGCACCACGGCATCGGGCCGCTGGTGGCGAAAGTAGCGATCGGCCCGGCTGGCCAGCGCCAGAAACTTGTGCAGGTTCAGCAGCGCCCGCAAAAACCACATCACCGCCAGGGCGGTCAAATCGGCATGCAGCGTGCAACCGGCGGCGGCCATTTCCGGCCCGCCGTAACCGACGCACTGCACTTTCGGGCGCAACCGACGCAACTGGCGAATCAAATTCGCCCCGTGTACGTCGCCACTGGGTTCTCCGGCCGAAAAGAAAATTTTCATGCGCGTTTCACCAGCGGCGGATGTTGCCCGGACGGAAAAGCAACTTCGCTGGCGGCGTGATCATGGCGCATTGAATTTTCCCCGCCACCGACAATCCGCAGCGCGGGCCGTTCGGCCATACCACCGGCAAACAATTCGCAAACGGTTTGACTCCGCCAGCGTCGGCAATGCCACCAGGCAGCCAGCAAATCGCCGGGATTGGCCCGTAAGTCTTGCAGCGGCTGGGCTGGACCCTGCCGCTGCACGTACGCTTCGCAGACGCGAAAGCCCCGTGGTCGAACCAGGGCAGGCAAATACCGCGCCATGCCTGCCGTAAGATTCAGGTCGCTAAACACTTCGCGCCGCGCTGCCCAAAACAAGCAATCAGGATCGTGCCCATCGAGTCCCAATAGCAACCACCTCGGAACTCGGCCGATGCGCTGCCACAGCTTGGCCGCGCCAAAGTGGCGGCGGCGGCCCATCACCAAATCGCCGCGCTGCAGCAAATTTAACAGCGCGGGGATTTGCTCAGGCGGGTAGGTCAATCCTGGCTCAAGGGCAATCAGCACTTCGCCCCGGGCAGCACGAATTCCCGCCGCCAGTGCCACGCTTACACCGGCCGGCTGATCCAGCCGCAACGCCCGCAATGCGCGGCATTCCATCAATAGCTTTTCCAGCAACCGCTGCGTGGCGCTGCTGGAGCCGTCATCGACGACGACAATTTCATACGGCTCCCCCAGCTTATCGAGCACCGCAGCCAGTCCGGGCAACTGCCGCCGGACTTCGTCCCCGCGATCCTGCTGCGGAATGATAACAGAATTTCGAATCATCGTCGCTTCCTTGCGACCGAATTCCCCCGGCGTTTCTAACCGCAGTGACGCAAAGGCACAGAGATAACGAACCGCGGGAAATTCGCATGCCCGTGAAAAATCGAGTAAAACCGGCCGCGGAGTATCTCAAAACCGTGGAACCCCGCAAAGGGCATTTCATGCTAGCATACGGCCTGGGCATCCGCTCCCTGCCGTCTCCGCGCCCCTTGGTTACAATCGAATTATGACGCCGTTTGATTTTTATCCGCGAACACGCATCGTCTTCGGCCCGGGCAAATTGGCTGCGCTGGGGGAGTTGGCCGGGGAATTGGGCGCGCGGCGAGTGCTGGTGGTGAGCGATCCGGGCATCGTGAAAGCCGGCCACACGGCGCGGGGCATGGAAATGCTCCAGCAGGCCGGCATTGAAGCGCAGTTGTTCGACAACGTGGGCGAAAATCCGACCACAGAACATGTCGATGCCGGATTGAAAGTTGCAAAACGCTTTCAGCCGCAGTTGATTGTCGGGCTCGGCGGCGGCAGCAGCATGGATTGCGCCAAGGGAATCAACTTTCTGTACACAGGCGGCGGCACGATGCAAGATTACTGGGGCATCGGCAAAGCCACCCAGCCCATGCTGCCGATGATTGCCGTGCCCACCACCGCCGGCACCGGGAGCGAAACGCAATCGTTCGCGCTCATCAGCGACGCCAAAACGCACATGAAAATGGCCTGCGGCGATAAAAAAGCTAGCTTCCGCGTGGCGCTGCTTGATCCGGAATTGACGGTGACCCAACCGTCGCGAGTGACGGCATTGACGGGCATCGACGCCGTGGCTCATGCATTGGAAAGTTATGTGTGCCGCACGCGCAATCCGGCTTCGATGGCCTTCAGCCGCGAGGCGTGGTTGCTGTTGGGCGCCAACTTTGCACACGTGCTGGCCGCTCCCACGAATTTGGAAGCCCGCAGCGGCATGCAGTTGGGCGCCTGCTTTTCAGGCCTGGCGATTGAAAACAGCATGCTAGGCGCGGCCCACGCATTGGCTAATCCACTGACGGCACACTTCGGTATTGCGCACGGCCAGGCAGTCGGCATGATGTTGCCGCACGTGATTCGCTTCAATGGCGAAGAGTTCGGCCATTTATATTTCGAGCTGTTGGAATGCACTGCCGGCGGAAATGGCTTTCCCGAGCCCACGGCGGGTTACCGGGGTCTGGCCGATTTTGTGGCCGCTTTGGTCCAGCAGGCGGGCTTGATCAGCCGCTTGCGTGAGTTCGAGATTCCAGCCCACAAGCTGGAAACGTTGGCCACCGATGCCGCCAAGCAGTGGACGGCCGATTTCAATCCACGTAAAGTGCAGGCGGAACAATTGCTGTCGCTGTATCAAGCCGCTTATTAATTGACCAGAGCTCAGCCATTGATGCGCACCAGATCAATATCGATTGTGCTTTTGCTTGTTTTCTTGTGTGGCTGCGGAACGCAGAACACTATTCCTACAGCCAACGATAATTCAGGGCTTAAGGCTGCCAGTGACGACGATGGTTCCACCAGCGGCCAGTGGCCGGTGTTTCGCGGCAATGCACAGGCGACGGGGGTGGCGGAAAGCCATTTGCCACCGCAGTTGCAGTTGGCGTGGAAATACGCGGTCCAGAAGGGATCGTTCGAGGCCACGCCGGTGGTGGTCGACGGCGTGGTTTACATCGGCGACATGGACGGCACGTTTTACGCGCTCGATTTGCAAACCGGCAAGGAGCGGTGGAAATTCGACATCGGCAAAGACAAGGCCGGCTTTACCGCCGCCGCCGCGGTGCGCGACGGTTTGGTTTACATCGGCGACATGGATGGAAATTTTTTCTGCCTGGATGCCCGGACAGGCGAGAAAAAATGGACTGCCACCGCGGGGGCCGAAATTGATTCCGCGGCCAATTTCTATCACGACAAGGTGCTGTTCGGTTCGCAAGATGCCACGCTGTATTGCTTCGACGCGAAAACCGGCCAGAAGCAGTGGACGCATCAAATTGGCGATCAAATTCGCTGCTCGCCCACGGTCGTGGACGATTGTTGTTTTTTGGCCGGGTGCGACGGCAAGCTGCACGTCATCGATTTGCACGACGGCAAAGAAACCGGCGCGGTGGAAATTGCGGCCCCCACCGGCAGCACGCCGGCCGCGACGGGCGAGTTGATTTATTTCGGCACGGAAGGGGCCACGTTTTTTTGCCTCAATTGGAAGCAGCTCAAGGAAATTTGGAGTTGGCAAGATAAACTCCGTGGCCTGCCGATTCGCTCCAGCGCCGCACTGACGCCGCAGGCGGTTGTTTTCGGCGGGCGCGACAAAATCGTGCATGCGCTCGATCCGAAAACGGGCGAGAAATTATGGGATTTTCCCACCAAGGGCCGGGTCGATAGCTCGCCGGTGGTGGTCGGGCGGCGCGTGTTTGTCGGTTCTGCTGACGGGCGCATTTATGGCCTCGACGTGGCTTCCGGCGAAAATGTTTGGGAGTACGAATGCGGTGGCGCGCTGGTCGGCAGTTTGGCTGCGGTCCAGCGGCATCTTGTTATTGCCAGCGATGCCGGAGTGGTATACTGCTTTGGAGAGAAGTAGCAGAGGGGCATGGTAGTCTGGTGTCTGGTCGTCTGGGGCGATATTGCATCCGTTGGGAATCGCGACGCACAGGTGAACGATGAAGAAACGTAATTTATCGCCGAGGATTTCCCGGCGAGAGTTTGTCAAATGCGCCGGCGGCGCATTGGGAGCAAGCGCCGTCCTTGCCCGAGCCCCGCTGTTTTTGCACGCCGACGACAAAGCCGGCGGAAAAGCGCCAGTTTTGGGTAACGGACCCCACACGTACGAGGCCCTTCACGGCTGGGCGCAGATTCCCGATGGCATGCGATTCGGCAACACGCACATGGTGCAAGAAGATTCGCAGGGGCGGATTTTCATCCATCATCAAAACGGTGCGCCCGACTCGGTCTTCATTTTCGATCCTGACGGCAAGTTCATCAAATCGTGGGGAGCCCAGTGGCGCGTAGGCGCTCACGGCATGCAACTGCGTCGGGAAGGCAACGACGAGTTTTTGTACCTGGCCACGACGAAGCAGCATCAGGTGGTAAAAACCACACTCGACGGCGAGCAACTGTTTGTGCTCGATTATCCCAAGGATGCGGATGGCGCGGCCGGCGACCGCTGCTATAAGAACGAGCAAAAGTATTTGCCCACGAACATCGCGTTTGCGCCGGGCGGCGATTTTTACGTGGCCGACGGTTACGGCTCGTATTTCATCCATCGCTATGGCAAAGACGGAAAGTATATTTCCACGTTTGGCGGCCCGGGCACGGACGACGGCGTGCTGCAAGAACCGCACGGCATTTGGTGCGACACACGGGGGCCGAATCCTATGATTTTAGTGGCCGACCGTAAGAACGAGCGGTTGCAATGGTTCGACCTGGACGGTTCGCACCTGGAAACGTTACGGCCGCCGGAGGACAAAGCCTATCGCCGGCCCTGCCACTTTGACCAGCGCGGCAGCGAATTGCTCTTGCCGGGGCTGGATGGCCGCGTAAGTATTCTGGACAAAGACAACCAGCAAATTGTCATTTTGGGCGATAATGACAATCCCCAGCAGCGTGGTAAAAACAATATTCCGGCCGCCGACCGCAAGCCGGGCGTGTTTGTTTCGCCGCATGGCTGCCTGTGGGACCGGGCCGGCAACATTTACATTACCGAGTGGCTGACCGACGGCCGGGTCATCAAGCTGCGAAAAGTGGATGCCTGACCATGTTGGCTGTGTGAAGTTGTGATGTTTAGCCGCAATCCCGACGCGCCGGGAGAGCGAGAGGAGCTGACACAGCGTGGCGACCGGAACGACCAAAAAAACCGAAGTTGGCAGCTACTTCATCGCCAATTACCCGCCGTTTTCGCAGTGGACGGCGGAAGCGTTGCCCGTAGTGCAAGCGGCGCTGCACGCCCCGCCGGCCGATGTGCCGCTGGGACTGTATTTGCACATTCCGTTTTGCCGCAAGCGGTGCAAGTTTTGCTATTTTCGGGTCTACACCGACAAAAACGCCGCGGAAGTGGAGCAATACGTTGCGGCCTTGGCGCGGGAAATCGAACTCGTCAGTAAGCTGCCGGTGATGGGTGGGCGGCCCTTTCGATTTGTTTATTTCGGAGGCGGCACCCCCTCGTTTTTAAGCGCCAAGCAACTCACGTCGCTGGTCGATCGGTTGCGAGCCAACATCCGTTGGGACCAGGCTGAGGAAGTCACGTTCGAATGCGAGCCGGGCACGCTTTCTGAACCGAAGGTGCAAACGCTCCGCGAATTGGGCGTGACGCGCATCAGCCTGGGCGTGGAAAACTTTAGCGATGCGGTGTTGGAAGAAAACGGCCGGGCCCATTTGTCGGCAGAAATCGCCAAGGCCTGGCAGTGGATTGTCGACGCCGGCTTTCCTAACACGAACATCGATTTGATCTCCGGCATGGTCGGCGAATCGTGGGACAACTGGCGCGATACGGTGCGCAAGACCATCGATTGTTCACCCGACAGCGTGACCATTTATCAAATGGAATTGCCGTTCAACACGGTGTATTCGAAAGATATTTTGGGCAATCACCTCGAAACGCCGGTGGCCGATTGGCCGACGAAGCGGGCCTGGGTCGATTACGCTTTCGACGAGTTGTGCGCCGCCGGTTACAGCGTTTCCAGCGCTTACACGTTGGTGAAAGACAAGCGCAAAGTCAATTTTAGCTACCGCGACAACCTGTGGCGCGGCAGCGATTTGCTGGCCACGGGCGTGGCCAGCTTCGGCCATATTTCCGGAGTGCATTACCAAAATTTGGCGGAGTGGCCGCAATATGTGGGTGCTTTGGACCGCGGCGAATTACCCCTGTGGCGCGGCATGCAGCCGACAGCGCATCAACGTCTGGTGCGGGAAATGATTTTGCAACTTAAAACAGGCGAACTCGACGCCGGATATTTCCGCCGCAAATTCGGCGTCGAAATTCTCGATCACTGGCGCGACGTTTGGCAGGAATACGCCGCCGATGAATTGCTGGCCATCGAGGGGGACCATATTCAACTTAGCCGCGCCGGTTTGTTGCAGGCCGACGCACTGTTGCCGGCGTTTTTCGAGCCCGAACATCGTGGAGTGCGCTACACCTAAGTGCCAGCAAACAGTTTTTCCAGGGGGATATTCTCGCAGCGTATCCTGGAAAGTATGCGGTTCTTGTCGAATACCATCTTTTCTTGCGGCTTCAAACGTGTAGCATTAGACGGAACGCCAATTGATCGGTCGCGGTTTTCTAGGAAGGCACTACTTTGGCAACTGCACTCCCCCAATCTGTCCGAGGTGATGGAAATTCGTCGGCGGGGTCCGCTTCCAATCGCCGTCACAGTGTACAAATTGACGACGGTTACGCCCGCCTGATGCAGGCCGCGGCCGTCATGTTTCAACCGCAAGAGTTGGAGCGATTGGCGCCGCGGTTGCATGGCCCATTGTCTGCGGCAAATCGCGATCATGGCGAACGGCTGAACGGACAAGGGTTGCAAGGTCTTACTCCGCTGGCAGCCACCGAAGCCCTGGCCTACGATTTTTTAGCCAAGGGGGGCAAGCATTCACGCCCATTCATTACGCTGGCGGCTTATCAGGCGTTGCGGACGGAGGAACCCGTCCGCGCCAATTCCGCGCGAAACGGTGAAGCGCATACGGAACTGGAATTGCCCGATGCGGTGAAGCGCTGCGCCTTGTCGATCGAAACGTTTCACAAGGCCTCGCTGGTGCATGACGACATTGAAGATGACGACGAGTTCCGCTACGGCACGGCCACGCTGCATCGCAAATACGGCACACCGACGGCAATCAACGTGGGCGATTATTTAATCGGTCTGGGCTACCGCCTAGTCAGCCGCGAAGCGAAAGCCCTGGGCCCCGACGTGGTCAGTGACATTCTCGATCATATTGCCGATGCCCACATGAAATTGAGCGAAGGACAAGGCGCGGAACTGATCTGGCGCGATTCGCACAACAAACAACTTACGCCGCAAGATACGCTCAGAATTTATGCGCTCAAAACAGCTCCGGCCTTCGAGGCGGCTTTGCACACCGGTTTGCGTTTGGCCGGCCCGACGGAACATTACTTGCAGCCCATTGCTCAGTTCGCCCGCGACCTGGGCATCGCCTTCCAAATTATCAACGATATGAACGATTGGTTGGGCGACAATCACAATAAACTGCTGGCCGCCGGAGATATTAGCGGCGGACGCCCGACGCTGCTGTGGGCCTTGGCGCTGGATGGTTTGCCGGTGGACAAGCGCGGCAAGTTGGAATCGTTGGCCAACGAACTACCCTTGTCGGACGAAAAGCTGCGTGAAATCCGGCGCCTGTACGATGAAGCGGGCGCTTTCCAAACGGCTGATCGATGGGTGTACAAGCACCAGCAACGGGCCGAAGCTTTGGCCGCGGACATTCAGCCCGAACCGCTACGGCGATTGTTTTTCCACTTGATCGACATGGTGTTGGAGCGTCGGCAAGTGTAGGCCGGAATTCCGGATTGGACTCTTGACCACCGCCGCCCTAAGATTGGTCCCAGCGACATTGTATTGCTACCTGGATCCCTTTGGACTTGCCTTGCGCTTGCAGTCCCGCCCGCTGCCTCCTGCCCTGTGCCAACCGCCTGTGCCATCTCGCCCCGTCAACGCTGAGTTATCGAGTCTTGTCGGGCTGTTTTACGGCTTGCCCGATGGCCTGGGGCACTTTGAAAAATCGCTCCCAGAAGAAGTGCCGGGACCTTATCGCAAATTACTGGATCATTGCCATCACATGACCGTGGCCATGGAAGAATTTTACGAAGGCCCGGTGGATGTGCGGGTGTTGGGAAAAAAGCTGGACGGGAACCATTATGCGAGGCGGATTTTGCTCATGCGCCACAGCGACCGGCGGGTGGTGCAATTTGGCATCGTGCGGTTGAATTTCGATTTCCTGAGCGACGAAGTGCGGCGAGAAATTGAAATCCAGCAAACGCCGCTGGGTCGCATCCTGATTCGCCATAACGTGATGCGGAAAATCGAACTCATAGGGCTGTGGCGCGTGCAGCCGGGGATCGACTTATGCCAAATGTTCGGCATCGCCCCGCAACAAACCACGTATGGCCGCACCGCCATTATTCACTGCAACTGTGAACCCGCGGTAGAATTGCTGGAGATTGCCGCGCCGGTGGATGTTTAGCCGCCGGGCTAGCCCGGCGCTTGCCTTATGGCGCTACAGACCAGTTCTATGGCCAAAATTCCCGAAGCGTCAGCTCGATACAGCGATGGTTCACCGTTGCGGATTGTGTATCTCACCGCGGGGGCCGCCACGCGCTATTGCGGTTCCTGCTTGCACGACAACGCCTTGGCTAAAGCACTGGCGGATTTGGGCGAGGATGTTTTGCTGGTGCCTACCTATACGCCGCTGCGCACCGATGAAGAAAATGTCAGCCTGAACCGCGTTTTTTTTGGCGGCGTGAATGTTTACTTGCAGCAAAACTCGTCACTGTTTCGACACACACCCTGGTTCTTAGATCGCTGGCTCGATTCCCCCAAGCTGCTCAACTGGCTGGCCGCGCGCAGCGCCGGCATGCCGGTGGCTAAATTGGGCGCCCTCACTATTTCCACGCTGCAGGGCGAACAAGGCCGGCAACGAAAAGAACTCGAAAAGCTGGCTTCGTGGCTGGAACAGGAAGGCCGGCCACAGGTGATTCATCTTTCCAACGCGCTCTTGCTGGGCATGGCGCGCCGGCTCCGCGAGCGGCTGAACGTGCCCATCATCTGCGGATTGGCGGGCGAGGATTTGTTCCTGGAGCAATTGTCCGAACCGCACTACAGCCAGGCGCGCGAGCTGTTGCGCCAGCGGGCGCGCGATGTCGATGTGTTCGTGGCGTACAACCGCTACTTCGCCGACTTCATGGCCGATTATTTAAGCGTTCCACATAATCGCATCGAAGTCATCCGCCACGGGCTGCATTTGGCCGGGCACGGTCAACGCCGTGGCAGCCAAGCAGACGAGCCGTTTACCATCGGCTTCTTTTCTCGCATCGCTCCGGAAAAGGGGTTGCATCTGCTGGTCGAAGCGTTTGCATTGCTGCGGGCTGATGGTGCTGACGGGGCTGTGCCCCGGCTGCGTTTGAAGGCCGCCGGTTACAAATCGTCCGGCGACGAACCGTATTTTCAATCCATCCTGCAGCGCGTGCAAGAGTTAAATTTGGCCGACCATTTTGAATATGCGGGCGAATTGGATCGCGCCGGAAAAATTGCCTTTTTGCAATCGCTCGACGTGATGAGCGTGCCCACGGTATATCGCGAAAGCAAGGGGCTTTCCGTATTGGAAGCGCTGGCCAACGGCGTGCCGGTCGTCGTGCCGCGGCATGGCTCGTTCCCGGAAATCATCGAGCATACCGGCGGCGGCCTGCTGTGCGAGCCGGAAAACGCCGGCGATCTGGCCCGCAAGTTGCGCGAATACATCTTGAATCCCGCGCTGGCTGCCGAACACGGACGCCGCGGCCGGCAAGTGATTCACGCCCAATACACGGCCCTGCAAATGGCCCAAGAACACCGCGAATTGTACCGCGAGGTAAAGCGTGTTGCTGTCGCGGCGGGGTAGCCGCCAAATTCGGCGTTGTGGCCGAACTCAAAAACCGGCAATGCTTTGCGGCTTACCAAAGGGAGGGGCTATGCCGAATCATCCCGGTCAACGCTCCAGACCACCGGCGGCAATTTCGGACTTCTTGATTGTTTTTTGCCTCACAGACATTGCGGCCTGCGCCAGGGGCACGCTACACTTCCAATAGCCGGTCAAGCGGCGTTGTGGCCCTCGGGGAGCCAAGCCACGGCGTCCTCGGTTCAGTTCACGTCTCGTTTTGAAGAAGTGCTGTTTTAGTTCGTGTGCTCCCTTGTAGAAGGTGTTCGATGGGTCGACGGATTTATGTTGGGAATCTTCCCTGGTCAACCACTTCCTCGGAATTGCAAAACATGTTTGCAGAACACGGCGGCGTGAAAAATGCCGAAGTGATTTCCGATCGCGAAACCGGCCGCTCCCGCGGTTTCGGGTTTGTCGAAATGGAATCCGATGAAGCGATGAATGCCGCCATTGCCGCCATGAACGGCAAAGACATGGGCGGCCGTGCGCTAACGGTCAACGAAGCGCGGGAACGCACCCCGCGCCCCGCCGGTGGCGGTGGTGGCCGTGGCGGTTATGGCGGCGGCGGTTACGGCCGGCGCTAAGCTTGTCTGGCGCCTTGATCGCCAAATTGTTTGTGAGGGCAGTTGACGGAGAGTTAACTTGACCATCACCTCGCCCCCGGCTGGCAAACTGCCCGCCGGGGGCGAATTGTTTTGAGTGGGGCGGCGTTGTAGAGGTCCAAGAGTCGAAAAGTCTGAAAGTCGAAAAGACGGAGGTGCGGGGCGATCCGCCCGTTTGACTTTTCGACTTTTAGAAACCACAAGACCCCGCTAGATTCTGAATGCGGAAACCGGTATCATAAGTCGTTTCATTTCACACCCCAACTCCTTCGTCCCTATGCCTCGATTTGGTTCCTTTCGCGACAAAAAGAAAATGCCCCTGCGGAAGCGGGCCAAGCCTAAAATCCGCACTAAGAAAAAAGACCCCATCTTCATCGATGGCAAGCGGCCGCGCCCCTTGTTTGTCGATTACAAAGATTTGGACCTGCTGAACAAGCTCACCAATCGCCAGGGAAAAATTGTCAGCCGTCGCAAAAGCGGTTGCACCGCCGCCAGCCAACATGCCATTACCCTGGCGGTGAAGCGGGCCCGCTTCATGGCGCTATTGCCGTACGTGGGCGAGTAGTTTTTAAGGCAGAAGGCAGACTGCAGAAAGCAGAATCGCACGCACGATTTGGTGTTTTCTGCCTTCTGCCTTCTGCCTTCTGCATTTATGCCTTCTTTCACCGCCACGCGCCGAGTGGAATTTCGCGATACCGATGCGGCGGGCATCATGCACTTCGCCTCGTTCTTTCCGCTGATGGAATCAGTGGAGCACGAATTCTTGCGGCACTTGGGGCTGAGTGTGCTGGCGAAAGATGATACGGGCCCGTTCAGTTGGCCGCGCGTCAATGCCCAGTGCGATTTTCAAAGCGCGGTGCGCTTTGAAGATGTGCTCACCATCACGCTCAGCATTTCCCGACTGGGAAACAAAAGCGTGACGTACAAATTCGAAGTGTCGCATGACGAGCGACCTGTGGCCACCGGCAGCATGACCGCCGTTTGTTGCCGGTTGCCCGCGACCGGTAACGTGCTGCAATCAATTCCCATTCCGGAAAATGTGGCCGGCAAACTCCGGCCGTATTGCGTGTAGCTGTAGGAGGCGAATCCCTTCGCCGACGGAATCAACCGCTTCGCAGTCGGGGAAAGGTTTCCCCTCCTACAACGAATGGCGATGTGCTAAGCTTTCGGCATGTCACCAGAAGACCTAATGCGGCTAGCGATCGACAAAACCCGCGAGGGTTTTAAGACGGGCAATAGTCCGTTTGGCTGTGCGATTGAGCAGGGGGGAAAAGTCATCGCCTCCGCGCACAACACGGTGCTGACGACCATCGACAGCACGGCCCACGCCGAAGTGAACGCCATTCGGGCTGGCTGCAAACACACGGGCAAAATTTTTCTGGAAGGGGGCATTGTCGCCACTACCTGCGAGCCGTGCCCGATGTGCATGTCAGCCTTGCACTGGGCCCGAGTAGAGACGGTTTACTTCGGCGCGACCGTCCAAGACGCAGCCGATGCGGGCTTCAACGAGTTGTACATCGACGCCCAGCAAATTCTATCGCTGGGCCGCAGCAAAGTAAAACTCATCGGCGGCGTGCTGTCCGCAGAGTGCAAGCAACTATTTCACGATTGGAAAATGCTGCCGACGGCCAGAACATATTGAAGACTCGAGGGATTGCCGTTTACAGATTCATGTATCAGATTTTAATTCCACGATCACATTCGTGCTGATCCCACCCCGCGGCGTAAAAGCCGCCACCAGTTTCATGCGGCGCGGCGCAAGCACCGCCACCAAATCATCCAAAATGCGGTTCGTCACCGTTTCGTAAAAAATTCCCTCGTTGCGGAACTGCTGCAAATACAGTTTCAGGCTTTTCAGTTCCACGCATTTGGCTTCCGGCGTGTACGTGATAGTTAGCGTGCCGAAATCGGGCTGGCTGGTTTTCGGGCAAACGGAAGTGAACTCTGGGCAGATGATTTCAATGCTGTAATCTCGCCCAGGATATTGGTTGGCGAAGGTTTCCAGCGTGTTGCGAAAATTGTCGGGCACGTGCAGCTCCTTTTCTTCAAACTTTAATTGTGCCAACATGGAAGGATGGAAACCAGAGCCTCCGCGACAACGAACACACCGAATGCGCCATCAAGGGGAAAATCAGCCGTCATTTTGCTCTCCGGCGGGCTAGATTCGACGACCACAGCCGCCGTGGCCAAGTCAGAGGGATACGAACTGTTTGCTCTGTCGGTCGATTACGGCCAGCGGCACCGGTTCGAACTGGAAGCGGCTGCTCGGGTGGCAAAACACTTGGGAGTAAAACGGCACGAAACAGTGCGAATCGATTTAGCTCGTTTCGGCCACAGCGCTCTAACCGCGGACATTGCCGTGCCCAAGGGACGCAGCGCCGATGAAATGGGACACGGCATTCCAGTGACGTATGTGCCAGCGCGGAACACGGTGCTGTTGTCGCTAGCGCTAGCGTATGCCGAAACGGTGGAAGCGGCCGACATTTTTCTGGGCGTCAATGCCATCGATTACAGCGGCTATCCCGACTGCCGGCCGGAATATATTGCTGCGTTCGAACGGCTGGCGAATTTGGCTACCAAGGCGGGCGTGGAAGGGACACTGCAATTCAAAATTCACACGCCGCTGATTACGATGACCAAAGCGGAAATAATCCGCCGCGGCACGCAATTAGGCGTAGATTACGGTCTGACATACAGTTGTTACGATCCCGACGCAAGTGGCAAGCCGTGCGGCCGCTGCGACGCTTGCTTGCTCCGCCGCAAAGGCTTTGCCGAAGCGGGAATGACCGATCCACTAGAATACAGCAATTAGCAATTAGCAACTAGCCAATCGCAGAAAATGAATGATACCGTCCGTTGCTAATCGCTAATTGCCAGCCGCTAATTGCTTTCATCATGCGTATTGCCGAGATATTTCGATCGCTGCAAGGCGAGGGCTTTCTGACCGGAACGCCCAGCGTGTTTGTCCGCGCCAGCGGTTGCAACCTGCGGTGCTGGTTTTGCGATACGCCATACACTTCCTGGGAGCCGGAAGGAGAAGATTTATCGGTCGAGGAAATTCTGCGACAGGTCGATGAATTGCTGGGACACCCTCACCCCGACCCTCTCCCAAAGGGAGAGGGAGATTATAAATGCGGTCATGTCGTTCTGACTGGCGGCGAGCCGATGTTGTTTGCCGAACTGGTGCCACTGGCCGCGGCTTTGCGCCAGCGCGGTCTGCACATCACGGTGGAAACGGCCGGCACACTGTATTTGCCGCTGGAGTGCGATTTGATGTCGATCAGTCCCAAGCTGGCCGGCTCCGCGCCGCCGGCATCTCAAGAACCGCGTTGGAATGTGCGGCATGAAGAATCACGGCACTTGCCCGACGTCATACGGCGATTGGTGACAGAGTATCCCTATCAGATTAAATTCGTGGTCGATTCACCCGACGATTGCCTGGCCGCCGAAGCATGGCTGGAAGAATTTCCACAAGTCAAACGCTCCCGCGTGCTATTGATGCCGCAGGGAATAAACGTCGAAACGCTCATGCACACCGCAACCTGGTTAGAACCGTACTGCCGCCGGCAGCAGTTGAATTTCTGCCCCCGAAAGCACATCGAGTGGTTCGGCAACGTGCGCGGCACGTGAAGAAAAAATAACCAATGCCCAAGCACCAATGACCAATGTTGGAGCAAATCATTGGTCATTGGGATTTAGCTCCGCCACTTCGTGTGGTCATTGGAAATTCATCTTGGTCATTACGGTTTCGCCGGCTCGGGAGTGGCGGGAGCGGCGGGCGGTTTTGTCTCGGTGGCGGGTGCCGGGTGCGGGGCGCCGTGCGGAGCAAACACCAGCACGCTAACCGCGCCGGCGACCACGACAATCAGCCCGGCGTAGAAAAACGGCGAAATGCTGCTTAATTGCTGGGCCGTGATGATGCTAAAGAATGTATTCACGACTGGCGCGCCGCCAAAGACCAGCGGCATAACGTAAATGGGTTTGCCACCGAAGGTAAATGCTAGAATTACGCCTAACGACCCGACGGCGCCTGCGGTTCCTCCTGCCAGACTCCAGATCACTCCGCGAGCAGAAATTTGGCCGTGGTCTCCCAGAGCGGTCCAAAAAACTAAAGGAGCAACGATCCCCACGACAACATACGCCATTCCTACGCAAATGAAGGGTCGCATGCGGCTGCCGTGCATAAAGGTTTGTCCCTTGTGCAATAACGGGCCATAACACCCCCAACAAATTGCCGTTAACGCAATGAATGCGGAAATAATCAGCAGAGTCGTAAATCCAGAACCCGTGTTTGCGACAGCTGCTTGCGCTGTGGCAGCATTGGGTTCTGAGGCGGGAACTGCTTGCCCAGCAGTAGCCGTTGGAAGAGGCGCGGCCGGCGCCATCTCGTGAGGTTTGAAGACTAAGACTGCCACGGCGCCCGCAATTACCAAAATTAATCCGGCGTAAAAGAATGGTCCCGTCTCGCGATAGGTTTTCGAAATCCACATCGCCAGCAACGTGTTAACGACCGGCGCTCCGCCAAACACGAGCGGCATCACATAAATCGGATTGCCTTTGTTGGTGAGCGCCAGAATCAAGCTGAGCGCGCCCACGGCTGTAACCACGCCTGCAAAAAAACTCCAAATGATGCCGCGGGAATTCCAATTACCAGGTTCGCCTCGCCATACCAGCAAAGCGGTTGTTGCTAAAACCGCGATCAGGAAGTATGCCACGCCAACAAATACAAACGGCAACCAATGGCTGCCGCCCATTTGTTTTCCGCCAATGCTCAATAATGGCCCGTAAATTCCCCAAGAAATGGCGGTCATTGCGGTGAACAGCAAAACGTAAACTAGGTTTTTCATGAAGTTGCCTACAGGAGAGAAATTGGAGAGTTCTGTAGTGTAACATCTGTAAGGGCAGCGAAACGAGAGAGATTTTGCTGAATTCCAGCCGATCAATTTCCGTGCAAGGCAGCCAACAATGGGGCACGCAGTACGGCTCGCACGGCCAGCATTCCGGCCGAGACGCCGACAATCAGAACGATCAGCAACATGGCAATCAGCGAAAGCCACGGAATGCCTGCTCCGCCGGTCAGCAAATGGGGCAATAACGCAACTCCTGCAGCCACCGTTCCGGCAGCCAGGCCGGCAATCAACAACGCAGCATTTTCAAGCAGCACCATTTGCGCCAAGCGGCGTCGGCGGAAGCCCGTGGCCTGCATCAGCGCCAATTCGCCCCGACGTTCGAAGACGCTCCGTAATTGCACGGCGGCCAGCCCGAACGTGCCCAGCAACAACCCCAGCGCCCCCAGGCTGCGAAAGGTCGCCAAATAGGTGTTTTGCACGGCGAAAAACATCGCCAGCCGCGCCGTTGTGCTTTGCGTGACAAATCCGTAATCGCTCAAGCCGTTTTCCAACGCATCAGCCACTTGAGCGGCGCCCGGTGGCGGCGCAGCGGCAGTTGCAGCGCTGGACTCAGCACCTGCCGACGGCACACTCGCTAGAAAGAATCGGTAACCGCTCGCATCCGGAAACAACCGCTGGAAGTTTCCCTCGCTGATGAGCAAATCACCCTGAAAAATGCTGCCGTCCAGCAGCCCCACCACTTGCAGGCGAATTTTTCCGCCGCGTGGATTATCGATTTCAAACATCTCTCCCACGCCGCCGTAAAGATGCAGGCTGTACAGCGCGGTATTTTGATCCAGCACGACGGGAATGGCGTCGCCGGGCGCGGGGTCAGATTTTTTTCCATCGCCCGCCTCAGGATTAGGCCGACGCATTAACAACAGCCAAGAATTGCTTTTCTCTCGATCCGTTTTCGCCGCCGTCGCCGCCCAAGCGAAACCCCCTTGTCCGATAAATTCCGGCGGCACGCCCAATATACGCGGCTGCCGCGGCCGGTAAAGATTCAAGCAACTGGCGTCGTCGCCGGCCTCGACTCGCAGCGAATAAATCCGCACGCCGGCAGCTTCCGCGGCGGTTAGCGTTTTCTCCGCCTGCGAGCTAAAGCCTAAATCTTGCCAAGCTGCGGGCGAGTTTAGATTTTGATAAATCGGCTGATCGCTGTGGGCCACGAAGGCATAACCCCCGTCGCCGCTGTCGAACGCAGGTCCATGCACGGGCGCCTCGAGCTGAAACGCGCTGAGAGCGACGATCAGAAAGCAGGCGGCAGCCGTCAAACCGATGGTCAGCGTGCTGCGCAGCGGATTGCGAGAAGCGTTGCGCCAGGCCAACCACGCCAGAGCTCCGCGGCCCACCAGGGGCGATGAAGTGCGGACGGCCCGAAGACGGTCCCAAAGCCACGTTAATATTGCGGCCAGCACCAAAGCGCCGGCGGTTATAAATGTGCCGGCCTGTTCTTCGCCGGTGAGCGAAGCGGCGGAAAAACCCGCGGCAATGGCCACGACCAAAAGCGCGGCGGCAATCCACGGTGCGCGGCGCGCTGGGCGGTGACCAAATAAACGGCTTTCTTCGGCGCGGCCGGCCAGCAAGCTCCGCACACTGACTCGCCGGGTTTGCCGCACCGCCCAAACGATGGTGGCCAGCGAAATCGCCACGCCGAAAAATCCGCCGTGAACCACGCTGTGCTCGTCAACATGCAGATGCAAAAACGGCGTGGAAATCGCTCCCAGCCACCATGTTTTCAATCCCACCAGCATCAGCCAGGCGTATCCGACGCCGGCCATAGCGCCGAATGTAGCCCCGATCAATGCTACAAATCCGCCTTCCAGCAGCAACATTCGTCGGGCCAAGCGGCGCCTCAGTCCGACGGCCAACACAATGCCCAGTTCCGCGGCCCGTTCATCGACTCCAAGCTTGAACAACAGCATCACCAGCATTAGCGCGGCGGCGATGATAAACAGGCTGAATCCTAAAAACAGCAATGCAAATGGAGTTGTGCCTGCAGCGGCAGTCAAACTTAGCCGCTTGACCGGCAGGAAATCGAAGCCTAAATCGGCGGGTTTAATGGCCGATTGTAATTTTTCGGCGATGGCTTGCTCGGTCAAGCCGTCTCCCGACGGAATGCGAATGGAAGTGGTGTTGCCAAAGCGACTGCTCCACAATTGGCGGCCTTCCTCCAGACTGATGAAGGCCTTGGGTGTGGCCCGATGCTCGCGCCAATACAAATCGTCCTGATTGTTTGGCGGCGTGCTGCGAACACGCTGCGGATCGTACGGAAATGGCGGGTTCCAATCGGCGATGGAAGCTTCGTCGGTGATTCCTTTCACCTCGGGCGTGAAATCACGGTCGTCAGCCACGCCCGCCAGCGGGGTAATATCTTTCAAGCGAAAGGTGTGCCGCGATTCGACCACTTTGCCGTGCGTGCTTTCCGGCTCAAAGTACGTGATGACGATCGTGTCGCCCGGCTTAACCGGCGCGCCTTGGGCGGCCAGATCGTCGGCAGCCCAGGAGTTGAGCACAATTTCATCTTCGGCCAGCGGGCCAATGGGCTGGCCTTGGCGATTTACCAGCGGACCCAGCGGCGGCTGATTGCTGAAATCGACCGCCGCCACGGTCGAATACGGAATTTTGCCGCGACCCTCGTCCGCTAATATGTAATTCGCCAGATACGTGAATGCTGGCTGCGCCCCAAGAGCGCCAAAGGTTCGCATCGCGGCCGATTCAATCGCCGGCTCCAGCAACATGCGATCGGTGGTGATGTTGAAATACCCACGCGCGGTTTTGCGAATGGAAACGCCGTAATCGGCCAGCGTCGGTTGCAAGGAGTTTTGCAGCGCTTGTTCGGCGGCTGCGTCGGGCACGGCATTCTCATCATTGCCGGCGACAAGGATGGCATTTACGCGCCCCTCGACGCCGATCATTTCTTGGAGCGGCTGGATGACTGTGTAAGCATCAAGCGGCAATTGTTGCGAGGGGCGCAGGCCGAAGCGGCCCAATCCTTCGGCGGGAATCACGTCGCTGACACTGAAGCGGCGGCTGCGAATCGTTTCGGTCTTCCTGCCCAGCGGACTGTCCGCCGGAACATTGGCCGCTTGTTGTAATCGCAGAACAACTTCGTCGCCGGCTTTCACGCGCAGTTGATCGGCCAGCGGCTGATTCAGAACAATTTCGTCTTTTACTGGGGGCTTGGTCGGGGCGCCGCTTCCCAGTTGCCAGAATGGTTCCCCCACGCCCAAAATGGCCACGTTGCCCGCGCGGCGATGATGATCGCCCGTTGGATTTTCCAGCGTGCCTTGCAGCATGATGGCCGGCAGCGCGGCGGTGAAATCGTGCTGGAACGTCGGATCAGCGGCAACATCTTCAGCCAGTTTTTCTCGAAAGAAATGGGGCGTAACCAGTGCCGCGTCGATGCGGCCCAGCCGATCGATCGCCAATTGCCGCAGGCTGAATGTCACCGAATCGCCCACCACCAGCGCACCCGTCAACACCGCCGTGGCAGCCATCACTCCCAGCGCCACGGCGAAATTGCTGCGCCAGTGATATGCCAAACTGCGAAGGGCAAGGCGGAGGGGGGACATGAGGGCAGTGAGTGGTCGAGTGGGGAGGAGGGTTTTATAGTTTTGCCGCCGGGCTGGCGTAGCGCTTGCGGTTTAGCAATATGAGCCGAAATAATTCAGGCAATTGCGGCTAGGTTTCCTTCGTTCAATTCCAGTCGCTTATCGAACAGCGCGGCCAACTCCAGACTGTGCGTGACCACAATCATCATAGTTTGTTCGTCGCGCTGCAGTTCCAACAGCAGCTTGCCGACCGAGGCGGCGGTGGTGCGATCGAGATTTCCTGTCGGCTCGTCGGCCAACAACAAAATGGGTTTACGAATTAGCGCCCGGGCCACGGCCACGCGCTGGCGTTCGCCGCCGGAGAGTTCGGCCGGCCGATGATCGATTCGCTCGGAAAGCCCCACCCGCTCGATCAGCAGCCGAGCGCGTTCCAGCGGCGCGCCGTTGTGTCCCGGGTGCGCGATGGTGGGCAACAACACGTTTTCCAGCACCGAGCACTGCGGCAGCAGGTAATGATCTTGGAACACAAAACCGATTTGCTGGTTGCGGAAATCGGCCAGCTGGGGCTCGTCGAGAGTGAACGGATCGGCGCTGACGAGTTCGATGCGGCCGGAAGTGGGCCGATCGAGCGTGCCGACAATGTAGAGCAGTGTGCTTTTGCCCGAGCCGCTGGGCCCCAAAATCGCCAAGTTTTCGCCGCGTGACAACTGGAGCGATACACCACGCAATACCGATAACGATTCGGCTCGCGTCGGAAACTGCTTGGTAATGTTATCGACGATCAGATCGGGCATGGCGCTGCAGGAAAAGTACGGTCTGCAAGTTACCGCGTAATTTGCCTTGGGACTTGCGGGAGGTTATGCTGGGCCACACAATGGCAACACTCGTTGGCCTGCGGATGTTGTATCTGCACCAAGCGAAACTATTTCATCACCACAGCAAAGTCAATCGCCATGCCCCACGAACCGCCGGAGGTCATTCTTAGCGCCTTTGCCGATGAATCAGCGAACCAAAAGACGGCGGTTCAACAGTTTGCGGCGCTGGGGGCCTTGGGGTTGCAATACTACAGCATTCGATTTATCGACGTCGGTAATGGCATTAAGAACGTAATGCAGCTTTCGCGGGCGGAAATCACCAAGCTGCGCCACCTGGAGGATGAATACGGACTGAATGTCACTTCCATCGGCTCGCCGTTGGGCAAAGTGAAATTGGTCGACGAGGAAGACGGCACCAAGAACAAGTACGTGCCGTTCAAAAAATATCTGGCCGGCGACGTGAAACGGGCCTGCGAATTGGCCCATGCGTTCGAGACGAAGCTGATCCGCGGATTTTCGTTTTATCCGCCGTGCGGGGCCGATCCGGCCAAGTTCCTGCCGCAAACGGTGGAACAACTGGGGCAAATTGCCGAAGCATGCCATCGTTCCGACTTGACTTACGGCTTGGAAATCGAAGCGAATTTGGTGGGCCAAAGCGGACAACTGATGGCGGAAATTTATCGCCAGGTGAATCATCCGGCCCTGCTGTTGATTTTTGACGCCGGCAACATTGTCTCGCAGGGTTATACGCCCGCCGAGGTTTTCCAGCAGTATTTGGCGATGAAGCCGGGCATCGGCTGGATGCACGTCAAAGATTATCGTTCGCCCCGGCCCGCTAAGCGCAAGCGGCACGTCGATGAAGACGGCCTCAAGCACTTTGTGCCCGCCGAACTGGGCGACGGTTCTTACGGCGTCATTCTCCGCGATTTTCGCAAAGAAATTCCGGCCTTGGAAAAAAAGCTGAAGCGGCGGGGCATTCCCGGCGTGTTTATGGATTTAGAGCCCCATTTGAAAGGGGGCGGACAATTTGGCGGCTTTAGCGGGCCCGACGGCTTGGGCGTGGCCACGCGCAGTCTGTGCCGCGTGCTGGACGTGGCGGGCATTGGCTACCATTTGCGCGATTTCGACGACGTGCTGGCGGCCCGCGGGAAATGCTAGCCGTACTTTTCAGCCGTTGGCGGTTACGACGTGCTTTCAGGCGTCACAGAAGTCGATTCTTCCGACGGCTCGGCCGGAGTCAATGCGGGCGCAGATTTCTCGTGCGATTCCGCGAGGTCTTTCTCGTGCGCAATGGCCGCGAATTGATGCTCTTTGTGCCGTTGCGTCGAAAGCAGTTTTCGCACGAGCAGATGTGATCTCGTGAAGCAACAAATCGCCGCCCCCACTCCGGTTAATCCCAGATAAAACAGGGGTGAACGGAAATCAGGCACTTCGATCAGCAAGATGATTCCGACGACCAAGCTGAACGTTCCCGCCCACAAAATCGTCCAGGCCCGGTCCGTGCCGCGACGATGATGGTGCGTGGCGATGGCGGCGCGGGCACTAAGATTCGCGATTTCGCGCATCGCCGCCAAATCGCGACTTTTTTCCGGCGCCGCCGAGCGCGGCTCGAATTTGCCTGCTTTTGTGGGCGGTGTGGTGGTTTCCGGTCGAGACGTGACGGAGGGAAAGACCGTTGACGATAACGACGATGACGATGCAGGCTTGGTGCTTTCGTCCGTCGCAGGACGGCGAGCCGCAGGCGTGGATGCATCGTCCGTCAGGCCACGCATTCGTTGCAGCAGCTTGACCATGTAATCGTCGACCGATTCGTCATGCTCGTGCTCGGGTTCGTGGATGGCCGGAGCGCTAGGAGTTGCCTCCGTTGCCTCTGGTTGAAGTTCAGGTTCTGGCGTAGCCGGCGGCATGTTCTGTTCCTCTTCGACGTGGTCTTCTTCGACGTGGTCTTCCTTCAAAAGCGACATCGCCCGCAGCCGGGCAAACAAGGCATCTTCATCGGAAGCAGAGGTTGGCTGGCCATCGTCTTGCGACGCGGTCGGTTCCGCAGGTTTCGTGTCGTGGGTAACGGTCTCGCTGGACGGGGCTTCCTCTTCTCGTTCCATCGCTGAAACTGGTTTTTGATCGCGCAGGGCCGCCATGTCGTCTTCCAACTTGTGAAGCGCTTGTTGTGATTGCCGGCACTCCTGCCGCAGTTGGTCGTTCTCGGCTTCCAAATTGGCGACCTGGCTTTCCAGGGCCGCAGCACGCTCAGTCAATGCCGTTTCTTGCTGGGTGTGATCCGGTTCGCGTTGGTTGGCGCGAGCAGCAGAATCCTGCTGAAGTTGTTTCAATTCGGCGGAGAGTTGCCGCACTTGCTCTTCCCGTTCTCGTAATTCCGACGCGATTTCTTCCCGTTGTGCATTTCCCGCGCGACGATCGGACTCGAGCGATTGCCGCCGCTTGTCAAAGGCATTGCGCTGTTGCTGCAGTTCGGCAGCTTGTTCAGCCAGCGATTGCCGTTGCTGTTCCAGGTCGGTGCGCTCGACCGCGAAGGCCTGCTGTTGCTGGTCGAACGCTTTTCGTTGTTCCTCCAGCGTTGCATTAAGCTCGTCCAGTGCCTTTTGCTCGTCGTCCAGCAGCTTTTGACGTTGTTCCAACGTTTGTTGTTGCTCGACGAGTGTACGTTGGCGTTGCTCGCCGGCCTGCTGCCTTTGTTCCAAAGTTTGTTGCCGTTGATCCAGCGCGTCGCGCCGTTCGTCGAGCATCAGTTGGTGCTCATCGAGCGCCACCTGACGCTGGTCCACCGTTTGTTTCTGTTCGTCCAACGCCCGTTGACGTTGATCCATAGTCTGTTGCCGCTGGTCGAGGATTTGCTGCCGCTGACACAATGCCTGACGCTGCTGTTCCAGCGAAGTTCTTTCCTCGTCCAGCGCTTGGCTTTGTTCTTCCAGCGTGCGTAGTTTTTGCGTCAACGTTTGCTGTTGCTGATCAAGCGACTGTTCGTGCTCGGCGCAGCGCTTCTGCAGGAGTTTAAATTCCTGCTGTTGTTGATGAAGAGATGTCTGCTCCTGCGCCACCGTCAATTGCAATTGTTTCAGCTCTGCCTGCTGACTTTGCAACTCGTTGACATGGCGGGCATGCTGGCTGTCCCACTCAGCGCTTCGGTTTTTCCGTGATTCTTTTTCTTCATCCCAAGTGGCTTTTTCGGCTTCGCGGGCATGCTGTTGTGCTTCCCAAGTGGAGCGCTCCGCTTGCCAACCCTGTTGTTGCGAAAGCCATGCCTGGCGATCGGCATCGAACTGGGCCTGCGCGGCATTCAATTGTTCCCGAAGTGCTGTCAGAGCGGCTTGCTGAGCCTCCAAATCGACATCTGAAGTGGCCGATAGAGGAGACTGCGCCAACGCCGCCGCTTGTTGGAGCTCAGCTTCTCGACGGGTTAGATCGTCCGTTTGCGCTGCCAGCGCGCCGGCCTGAGCTTCCAGCGCCGAAGATTGAGCTTGAAAGGCAATCGCTTGAGCATCCAGCTCCGCGGTACGAGCCTCCAACGCTCTGGCCTGGGTTTCCAAAGTTGCGGCCCGAAGTTCTGACGCAGCGGCCTGGGCATCCAGCTCACACGCCCTTTGTTGAAGGTGCGATTCTCGTTCCTTCAGCAGCGTTTCATGTTCCAGTATTTTGGCATGTTGCGCAGCTAGCAGCGCTTCGCTTTGGCAGGTTGCCGCTTCGCGCTCGTGAAGCGTGATTTGCAGTTGCCGGCAGGCTGCTTCTTCTTGCAGGCGTTGTTCCTGCACAGCCTGCTGCTGGGTTTCTATCGCCGCGCGTTCGCTTTCGAACTCGGCCGCTTGCTGGGCAAGCCTCGTTCGCTCCTCGTTCAGACGTTCGCGTTCCAGCGCCCACGATTGCTGCTCCGCAACGGACTGCCGACTTTGTTCATCGACCTGTTGTCGCTGCTCGTCGACCTGTTGTTGTTGCCGGGCCAGCAGTTGTTGCTCTTGTTCATGAGCGGCCTGCCACTGTTGTCGTTGATCTTTGAGCGATTGCAGATCAGTTTGCAATTCCGACAACAATCCCAAAAGCTGTTCGTTTTCCGCGGAGCGCTTCGCCTCTTGGGAACGCTCACCTTCGTCGTCGACAACTTCAAATTGAATCGGCCCCACGGTTAAACGATCGTGCAGCCGGAGCGGCGATTCGTCGAACGCGCCTTCGTTCAAGCGAGTATCGAGCGTCCAACGGCGAACAATGGTTTGCTTAGCCCCCCGCAAAATGACGCAGTGCAGCGGCGCGATGCCGGGTGCTTTCACACGCAGCGTGCATTGCCGCGATGAGCCGATAGTCACTTTGGACGAAAGCAGGCGGACGACTTCGCCATCGCGCTCAGTCCCGCAAACGCGCAGCGCCAGCGCCGCCGGAGGAGTACCCAGTAATGCGCTGACCGGTGCGGCGGAAGCAGTAGCGGGCATGGACGTGGAGACCAAAAAAGGAAGTGCAAATCGGCCAGCCAGGGATGACTTACGATTCGCAAGCCGTAACTCACGAATCTCATTGGAGATGTAGGTTATTCGGCAGGCGAGGTCAAAGCGCTGGCAGGCAATGAAATCCCAAACCCATTACGGTTTCACAGGCCTATTGCCGCTAGCAACAGGGCGGGAATCAGAGGGCTGGGCGTTTTTTCGACGGAAATCGCTGCACCTCCAGGCCGATTTTGCCGATTATCCCATAGCGACTGCCATCGGTCATCGTAATCGTTACGAGCGGAAAACTTCATCAGACTACGATGGCCGAAATCAATGTTCGCCCAGGGCAAGTTTGAGCATCGCGGCATACGGGCCGGTTCAGCTTGTGTTTTGAAACAATTAGATTGTGAATTTCGTCACTTAAGTGTCCAAGACGAGGAAATATGATGGGTGCTCGGCATCTGGAAATCGCTCCAGAACAACACTTGGCGGAATAAACTGGCCGCCTATTATTTAGCCGCACACCATATCCCAGCCGGTTGTATGAGGTTGCAAAACAGGTTTTTTAGAAAAATGGATGTGTCCGGCGATCCTTTTCGCCGGTTTCACGTACTATATTTGGTTTGCTAACCGTAGGCTCCCGCGGCCGGGGTTAGACGGCATCGTGGAACAAAAACAGAGAAACGAGGTCTCAGAAATCTGATGGTTTAGCAAGTTGTCGAAGGGGGTTGGACGCTCGCAGTTTTAAGGTTCGGGATGCATAACAGGTTGTCGTCACTCTTTTAGCGACGGCACAACCCAGTTGTCCCACTGTGGCCGTCTAAACAACTTTCTGCTTCAGCTGGGCTGTCGGGATGAGGATTGCCCACATGGCACGCAAAGATGCACTGGTGAGTATGCGTCAGATTCTTATCAAGCGGCGGGACGCCCTGCGCAAAGCGCTGGCCGGCGACTTGAGTTTACTCAAAGAGCTACGGGCCCAAACGGCCGGCGATTTGGTCGATGCGGCGCTGGATTCCGCCCAAGACGAAATCAGCTCCCAGTTGGCGGAAGTGGAAAGCCGCGAACTGGCAAATGTCGAAAATGCTCTGGAACGGATGCGCACCGGTCACTACGGCGTGTGCGAGGGCTGCGGCTGCAAAATTCCCATGGCCCGGCTGAACGCATTGCCGTATGCCACCTACTGCATCCAATGCGCGCGAGAAGTCGAGAAGTACGGCTCCGCAGGCGGCCATGATCAAGATTGGGGCCGGCTTTCCGATTCCGGCGGCGGCGAATCGGAAGCGACGCTGGACGATATCGAGCTGGACGTTTCGTAAACGGCATCTGGTCCGTCGGGGCGATGCCCGGTTGACTTGCGGCGTTTTCCTATGGCAAACGGTCCATCCGGCCGGAAATGCCGCGATTTCGAAATCAGTATTTCCGAAATTCAAAAGGGAGGGCGGAGCGACAGCCGACCGAAGCCTATCTTCGGTTTGGCCGATGCCCCGCCCTCCCATTTTGCTGCGCAACGTGCATGTCTTACGCAAGTATTCCGATAGGCGCCGTTTTTTTCGGGCGGCGTCGTTTTACCTGCGGCTTGGCATTTGTCATACTGAATATGTGAGGGGAACTTTGCTTCGGAGTTTTTGTATGGCCCGAACGAACTGGTATCTAGCTGGCGGTGTGCGGAGTGCTTTGCTGGGCGCCTTTTACTTGGGCGCCTTGTTGACGTGGCTGGCGATGAACCGGCCGGTGGTTGCGCAGCAATGGGACGAGAAGCAACCCACGGCCGAAGAGCGGGCTAAACAATTCGACGAATTGGCGGTCGAATCGGAGCGCTTGCAGCAGGCCGGCAACGTGCTGCGCAAAGTTTCGCACCTGGTTAAGCCGTCGGTGGTGCACATCGATTCGGTCCACAAAGATCATTACGCCCGCCGCGAGGAAGACGCCGGCTCCGGCACCATCGTGCAATTTGGCGAAAAATTGTACGTGCTCACCAACCGGCACGTTATTCGCGATTCCAGCAGTGACAGCATCACCATTCGCTTGGCCGACGGACGCGAGTTGCATCCCACCCGCATTTGGGCCGACCAGCCCACCGACATCGCGGTGATGACCATTCAAGGCACAGGGCTGGTGCCGGCACGCATCGGCAACAGCGACGACATGGACGTGGGCGATTTTGTGCTGGCCGTGGGCAGTCCGTTTGGGTTAAGTCACTCCGTCACGTTCGGCATCATCAGCGCCAAAGGCCGGCGCGATTTAGATTTGGACGAAGGCTCCAACAACGTGCTCAAGTTCCAAGATTTCTTTCAGACCGATGCTCCGATCAATCCCGGCAACAGCGGCGGCCCGCTGGTGAATATGAAGGGGGAAGTGATCGGCATGAACACGGCCATCGCCTCCAGCACCAACAGCAGCGCCGGCGTGGGTTTTACCATTCCCATCGACATGGCCATGATTGTGGCCAAACAGTTAATCGAACACGGCACGGTGACGCGGGCCTACTTGGGCGTGCGGTTTTACGACAAAGATAAAGACAAAGACAAATTCGCGGCCGCCGAGTTCATCAAAATTGGCCTGCCGCGGCCGGAGGGCGCCCGGCTTTCGGGCGTGGTGGCCAAATCGCCTGCCGAGGCGGCGAAGCTACAGCGCGACGACGTAATCGTCGAGTTCAACGGCGTGCCGGTCGAAGACGACAGCCATCTGATGTTCCTGGTCAGTCTGATCGAAGTCGGCAAAGAAGTGCCGATTACCGTTTTCCGCGGCGGGCAAACCGTAAACCTGACGGTCAAAGTCGGCGATCGGGCCGATTATCCCGAATAGCTCAGCTTGCTTTTCCGGCGCGTTCCAGGCTGCGCAGCACGCAATCACGCATGGCGGCAACATCGGCCTTGATGGCGACGTCCATATTCTGGCGCCACTCGCGGATGCTCGCCCGGCGGCGATCGAACACCACCATGCCGCCGGTCAGCTCGCCTTCCGTTTCCACGTCGCCGGCCAGGGCCTCGGTTTCGAAAAGTTCCGGATTGGTCACGGCCACAATGGCGGCCACATCGTGCAAGTTAACGTGTTCCTGTCCCAACACTTGACGCTGGGCACGGTACGCAAAGGGCAAAATCTGCCGCAGAAATTTTCCGGCCCGGGTCGTTTCGGCGGGAAGTTGATCGAGCAAATCGAACGTGAACGCAAGCTCGCCGCTCACGTCCAGCGGCACCAGCGTTTTGGTGGCGGGCGATTTCAGCACGTGGCGCGCTGAAAGCGGATCGCAATAAATGTTGAAATCGGCCACCGGGCTCACCCGCCCCGGCGTGTTGATCGTTCCGCCGCTGATGACCAGCCGTCCCACAAGCGAGGAAAATTCCGGATCGCGCTGCATGGCTCGGGCGATGTTCGTATGGGGCCCCAGACAGATGATGGTGATTTCCTCGGGAGCCGCCCGTACTTCGTCGCACAGGACTTTTTCGGCCGGGTGAATGTTGGCCAGACCGGCGAAGGGGAACTCGATGTTGCCCAGCCCGTTTTGGCCGTGGAGCACGCGGCCGTCGGTGGGCAGCGGGTTGTCTTCCGGCGCGGCGCCGACTCGCGGCCAGCGGGGCGGATCTAGCTGCTCCACGATCGTTTGCACGTTCCGCGTGGCCTGACTGGGAAACACGTTCCCGCCCGTCGCCGTCAGGGCCAGCACTTCCAACTCCGGATCGAACAGCGCCATGGTCAAAGCCACGGCGTCGTCAATGCCTGGATCGGTGTCGATAATCACCTTTCTGGCCATGGGGCGCTGTCTCCTTCCAGCGGGTCAACTGACGGGCGTGTGTACCGGTGTATTGTACGAGGGATGGATTGAAATAGGGAGTAGGCGCGCTCGTGGGAGAAAACGGTAAAAACGGTGAAAAACGGTCAATAACCGGTTGAAAACGGTAGTGAAAACGGTGGCAAACGGCGGAAGGCTAATTAGGCACATGCGCGGCAATCCGTTCGCTGCTGCTTGCAAAGTTTCGAGTTGCCAAAGAGCAATCAATGCTAACGAGGAATGAGCCGACATTGCCTGCTGCAGCCTGGCGGTCCGTTACCGCCTGCATAGACCGGCCACCACCAGGCCCTGGGTTGCCTACTTTCGCCGGGCTTCTTTCGGGGCTGATTTATATAGGACCACCCTAGCAAACAAGCGCGTTAATTTGCAAAGCTTTTTTGGGCCAGGAGTGAGAAATGATAATTTCGGGGTTGGCCTAAAATTGGGATTAGAATCTGATACGCGGGCGGGACTTCCGGCCGAAACCCGGCTCGTGGATGCTCTTGCGTTTTTCGACCGATGTACATATACTGGCGTACAGTATGCCGAATCCGCCCAACTTGGAGGGGGCTGAAATGGCACAAGCATCAACTATCGAATGGACCGAAGCGACTTGGAATCCTGTCACCGGATGTACGAAAATCAGTCCGGGATGCAAGTTTTGTTATGCAGAACGCATGGCTCATCGTCTAAAGGCGATGGGACAAGACAGATACCGAAATGCATTCAAGTTAACACTTCAACCCGATGCGTTAGAAGTGCCGTTGCGATGGAAATTGCCTCGTGTAATTTTCGTCAATTCGATGAGTGATCTCTTTCATGTTGATGTACCGCTAGAATACATCCAGCAATGTTTTGGTGTGATGGAAGAAGCAAGCCAACACACATTCCAAGTCTTGACGAAAAGGCCGGATCGCGCTGCCGAATTGAGCGCAGATTTGCCGTGGCCTAAGAATGTCTGGATGGGAACAAGTGTTGAAAATGAGGATTATTTGTGGCGCGTGAGATCATTGCGCGAGATTCCTGCCGCGATTCGATTCTTATCAGTGGAACCATTGTTGGGGCCAATTAAACGGTTGCCACTAAAAGGCATACACTGGGTAATCGTCGGAGGTGAATCGGGTCCGGGGTCGCGTCCTATGAAAGTTGAATGGGTGCGACAGCTTAGAGATCAATGTGTTTCAAAAGATGTTCCTTTTTTCTTCAAGCAGTGGGGCGGGACTAACAAGAAACGAACCGGCCGCCTGCTTGATGGGCAGACTTGGGATCAAATGCCGTGACCGACACGCTACCGACCGTTTGGGATGCTAGTCCGCACACTCTTGTAAAACACGCAATTCTCCATGAATATCTTCATAGGTGGATGGCAATCCTAACTCGACAGTCTGCCAAAATTGGTGATCAAGCACGAGAAATTCTATTTGTGGACGGTTTTGCCGGACCGGGCGAGTACAATCGCGGCGAACCAGGGAGTCCATTGATTGCGTTGAATGCAGCCTTGAACCACACGGTATCGTTTCCTAATCCAATTCGGATGCTTTTCATTGAGCGTCGCGAAGATCGCTACGAGCATTTGAAGCAAATGCTCGCGCCATTTAAAGGGCAGATTGCAACATCTAAGAATGTTAGAGCGGTTGAACCAAAGTGTGGCGACTGCGATGCCATTCTTAATACACTGTTGTCCGATTGTGAAGCGAAACATATCAAATTCGGCCCTGCACTCGCCTTCTTAGATCAATTCGGCTACGGCGAAGTATCTATGGCTCTGATCGCACGGATTTTAGCCTTTCCGGTCTGCGAAGTGTTCACATATCTCGACTACAAGGATATGAACCGATGGATCACGGACGATACGAAAGCAGATGCATTTACACGAGCCTTTGGCGGTGAAGAGTGGCGAGACTGCGTTGGTTTGCCAGAGAAACAACGCCGCGAAAAACTGCTCGCACTTTATAAAACGGCATTGAAGTATCGTGGGGGCGCAAAATTCGTTGTGTCATTTCTCATGTATGATCGCAATAACATCCCGCTTTACTGGCTTCTCTTTTGTACAAAAAGTCTCCGCGGTATCGAAGAAATGAAGAAAGCCATGTGGAAAGTCGATGAAACTGGCGAATTTCGTTTTTCAGACCGTGATGATCCAAGTCAGTTGATGCTGCTTGAAAAACGATTCGATCAGACTTGGTTGGCAGAAGAACTAACAGCCCGATTAGCCGGGCAGACAATGGATGGCTCACAGATCAAGGAATTCGTATTGACCGAAACGCCGTGCTATTTATTCAAAGCCGCCTTGAAGTCGTTAGAGAGTAGCAAACGAGTCACAATAGCGGAATCGGTTGATCGAAAACCAAATACGTTCCCAGACAAAAAATTGGCCGTTATCAAGATTCAATTTCCAAAAAGTTTATTCAACTAGGAAGTTTCAAGGCTGAGTAATGGATTATGACTTGGCACAAAACTTCCTTGATAATCTGTACCTGCGATATGCGCCTTCTTTCCGCATATGGCGAACCACATCTTTCAAAGAGTTTGGCTAGGCGTAAATCAGTCGGCCGCGCGGTTCCGTGATAGGACGGCCGAGTTCGCGGGCTGTTTCGATCCACTGCTGGATTACCGTTTCGGCATTGGCAACCGCCGCTTGATGGTAGTGCCGTCGGCGGCACAGCCGAGTAGCTCGGGTACTTCGGCGATGAAGCCTGATCGTCAGAACTCCAGTAAAGAATGATTTCGTACTTTGCGTTATTGGACATGGCGAATACCCTCGATGAATTGCTACACTCGGTTAATCTTCGTCCGAAACTACACGGCGGTTAGAAATGGCAAGCATGTCGCGAGCGGGCAGCGCGACCAACGGTCGCGGCTTTATAGGTGAAAATGGCAACACGCGGCACTCAGCGGTTAATGCCGTACTCTTCGATTTTGCGGTAGAGGGTGGCGCGGCCGATGCCGAGCAGTTTGGCGGCTTCGGGCACGTTGCCACCCGTGCGCTTCAGGGCTTCGCCGATGAGGCGGCGTTCCCAATAATCCAGGGCCAGGGTTTCCATTTCCGGCGCGCCGCTGATGTCGTGCAGGCCCAGGTCGCTGGCTTCAATCCGGTTGTCGCCGGCCATGACGACCGCGCTATCGATCACGTTGCGCAACTGGCGGACGTTGCCCGGCCAGTTGTAGGCGAGCAGCTTTTGGCGGGCCTCGGCGGAAATTTCCAGATGCGGGCGGCCATGCTGGCGGCGGAAATGATCGAGGAAATAATTGGCCAGCAGGTTGATGTCGCTGCCCCGGTCGCGCAGCGGCGGGACGACCAGCTCGAATACGCTGAGGCGGTAGTACAAATCTTCACGGAATTTTTTCTGGCGGACGTATGTTTGCAAATCCTGATTGGTGGCCGCGATAATCCGCACGTCGGCGGTGACTTCCTGCGAGCTGCCGACGGGCAAAAACGGATGCCCTTCTAAAATTCGCAGCAGCTTGGCCTGGCCTTCCAGCGTCATTTCGCCCACTTCGTCCAGAAACAGCGTGCCGCTGTCGGCCTGCTGGAAAAAGCCGATGTGGTCGCGGTCGGCGCTGGTGAAAGCGCCGGCCTTGTGGCCGAACAGTTGGCTTTCCATCAGCTCGTGCGGAATGGCCGCGCAGTTGACGCACAGCATGGGGCGGTCGGCCCGGGGACTGGCTTTATGAATAGCGCGGGCGACGAGTTCTTTTCCGGAGCCGCTTTCGCCGCGGATCAACACGCCGCCGCTGGCCTTGGCGAGCCGGCCGATTTTCGATTTCAATTCGCGCATGCCGGTCGAATCGCCGATCAGTTGGCCGAAGATCGACGATTTTTCCACGAGCCGTTGATAATCGGTTTCCAGCGCGCTTTGTTGGCGGGCGCGAACCAGCGCGATTTCCAAAATATGGGCCAGGGAAATGGCGAAATCGAAATCGCTTTGCCGAAATCGGCCTTGGGCCAAATAAGCGTGGACGGCGCCAAAGGTGTGATGTTCGCTGACCAGTGGAACACACAGCGCGTCGGCGTAATGGCCCAGGCTGTCGGACTGGGGGCTGCCGCGCTGCTTGGCAATCCACACAGCATGGCCTTTGCGGCAAACCAATTCGGTGAGCGAATCGCTGAGATCGGCGGGTTCGCGCGAACCTTCCGGGATGACAAACTTAGGCTTCAGGCGGCCTTCATCGTCGACCCACAAAAAACCCACGATGGAGGCTCTGGTTTGGGCTTGGAGCAATTCAATGGCGATGCGCACCACTTCGTCCGGTTGCGGGCAACCGAGCAGCTTGATGCTGAGTTGATAGAGGACGAGCAGTTGTTTGGCTTGTTCGAAATCGCGCACGGCGGCCAAGCCCAGCACGCCGGTATCGGTGAGCGATTGCCCGGCGTCGCGCACGGGAGTGTCGCGGACGATGGTGTTGGTGTACGTTTCCTGCGGCTCGGCGACGACGGCGGGGGGTTGATCGGCCAGGTGAAATTCGAACTCGTTGGAGCCGACTCGAATGTTGTGCCCTTCGGCCAGGACGGCTTCGTCCGTTTTTTGGCCGTTGACGAAAGTGCCGTTGCGGCTGCCGGCATCGCGGATGATCCAGCGGCCTTCGCCATCGAGCAGCACCTCGGAATGCACGCGGGAACAGAGCGGATCGCCCAGCACAATTTGGCAATCTTCACCGCGCCCCAAGCGCGTGGTAGCAGCCCGATCGAGTAAAAAATGCTCGCCGGCGCGTCCGCCGACGGTCATCGTGAAGTAAGCGAATTTTTGGGCGGTGGCGACAGGCACGGCGGGGTATAAAATGACGAATGTCTAATGACGAATGACCAAGGCTAAGATTCTCAGATCGGGAATTCTCAGTTCGAGATTTCTGACGGGATCACACAAACCACTACTATAGCAGGATTATCGTGTCGATGGGATTCCCGGCGAGCATACAAACGGCGAAAAAAGGCCTCCTTTTAGTGGGGCACGGGACGCAAAATTCCAACGGTTTGGCGGAGTTCTGGGCCGTGGCGCGGCAGGTGGCGGAGTTGGCCGGCGAGTTTTTGGTGGAATCCTGCTTTTTGGAATTGGCCGAGCCGAGCATTCCGGAGGCCTTGGAGCGATTGTTGCGGCAGGGGGTGGAACGGTTGACGGTAGTCCCGCTGTTGTTGTTCGCGGCCGGGCATGCCAAGCACGATATTCCGGCGGCGGTGCAAGAGGGGCTTTGTGGTCAGTGGTCGGACTTCGGCGAACTCAGTCGAGCCGTGGTCTGTGGCCAGAAAGGAAAGGTGGCGAAGCAGAAGGCAGAAGGCAGAGGGCAGAAGGCAGAAGATGGTTCGCGGGAAGAGTTGCAGGTCGAATTTCTCGGCGCGCTGGAATGCCACGAGCGGATCGTCCAACTATCGGCCCAGCGATTTGCCGAGGCATTACACGACCGGCCGCACGTTCCGGCGGCGGAAACTCTGCATTTATTGGTCGGCCGGGGCAGTTCGCATGCCGACGCCATTGCCGCTATGCAGCGGTTTGCGGCGTTGCGGGCGCAAGAGACCGCCGTGGACCGCGTGGAAGTTTGCTTTGCGGCCGTGGCCACGCCAACACTGAAGGAAGCGCTGAAGCGGGCGGCCTTGAGCGAATATCGGCGGATTGTGGTGCAGCCACATTTGCTATTCACGGGGGAAGTGCTGAGACAGATTGGAGAGGCAGTGAGTCAGTGGTCGGTGGTCGGTGATTGGAAAGAAGAAGGCAGAAAGCAGAAGGCAGAAGAAGAGGGAATGGAAAAGGAGTGGATTATCGCGTCGCATTTGGGGCCTTCTCCGTTGGTGGCGCAGGCGGTGGTAGAGATGGCGCGGTCCGCATAAAATGTAGTGGGATGCGGCCATCCCGGCGGCGTCTATGTATAGGCAGTCTCTGGCTGCCTAAGCTGCCCGCTTGTGAACATTTTGGGAGTGGCCCACCAAAAAATGCCCAAACTTCAAGCGATCTCAACAGTTGCAGGGTGCGTAACAATAGTCGGCATTCGATATTGCATCGCGGAACACGAGCCAGTAATATCGGTTTTAAGTCGTTAGTTATTTAGCACTTAGTAAATTTGCCGGCGGTTCCGGGCCGGTTCAGCATAAAGGAATATTCCCGCTTTGGCGGGAGCGACCGGCCGCCATCTTTTTCCATCCGGCAGAATGCTTTTCCCTGGGATTCTTGCCCGGCCAAAGTATGGTGTGGCCCGCGGTACTTCCGCAGTCCCGATATGATTGGGACTGCCTATAATGCGGTAAGGTTTCCCCAGAGTTTCCAAATATCATCGTGGAGAAGAGCATGAATCGCGCGACATACGGATTGGTCCATTACCGGCGTTTGCTGATTACGGGATTGCTGGCGGGGATGACGGTGTGGGCCGGCGGTTGGATCGCCAGGGCGGCGACGCAGGGACCGACTCCGCTAGCGTACGATCGGCAAATATCGCGGGCCGTGGCACGGCTGCTGGTGGACGACCACTTATCGAAGCAGCCGCTGAACGAGGAGATGTCGAAGCGGGCGTTCGCCACGTATTTGAAGATGCTGGATCCGATGAAAGTGTATTTCACGCAGGCCGACGTCGATGAGTTTTCGAAATATGAAGACACGATGGGCGACATGATTAAAAAGGGGGACGTGAGCTTCGCGTACACGGTGTTCGACCGGTTTTTGCAGCGCGTCGACCAGCGGCTGCTTTTGGTGGACGAGTTGCTTTCCAAGCCGATGGATTTTACCGTCGACGAAGACATGAAGACCGATCCCAAGCAGCTTACGTACGCCAAAGACGACGCTGAAATACGCGACAAATGGCAAAAGCGATTGAAGTTCGATTTGCTTTCCAAGAAGGCGGACAAAGTGGCCGACCAGGAAGCGCACGACAAAGTGGAGCGGCGGTATCACAGCTTTGCCAAGCGGATGCACCAAACGACCTCCGACGAGTTGTTGGAACGTTACCTGACGGCGCTGACGACCAGCTTCGATCCGCATACCGATTACATGTCTCCCAAGACGCTCGAGAATTTCGACATTAACATGCGGCTGCAGTTGGAGGGCATTGGCGCGGCATTGGAATTCGAATTGGAGGAAGGCTGCACCAAAGTGAGCCGATTGATTCCCGGCGGGCCTGCGGAAAAAGACGGCCGTCTGAAGCCGGAAGACCGCGTGATTGGCGTGGGGCAAGGCACGGACGGGGAAATTGTCGACGTGGCCGACCTGGATTTGAACGACGTGGTCGATTTAATTCGCGGCAAGGCCGGCACCGTAGTCCGATTGAAAGTGCAAGCGGCCACCGGCGGAACTCCGCGCATTATCGACATCACCCGGGCCAGCATCGAATTGAAGGATGAGGAAGCCCGGTCGGAAATTTTCCACACCGAGGCGCCCAATCCTAACCAGCCGAAGCCCAGCAGCGAGGAAATGGCGAAATCGTTGATTATCGAAACCGATGTTCACAAGCCCAATGGCCAACCGTACAAAATCGGGGTGATTGATCTGCCGAGTTTTTATATGGATATGAAAGGGGCCAAACTGGGGTTGAACGATTACCGTAGCACGACCCGCGATACGCAAAAAATACTGGACGATTTTAACGCCAAGGGAGTGGATGCCGTGGTGTTGGATTTGCGTCGCAACGGCGGGGGCTCGCTGGTCGAGGCGGTAAGCCTGACGGGGCTGTTCATCGACGAAGGGCCGGTCGTGCAGGTGAAAGATTCCGACGGCCGGGTGCAGCATTACGACGATACCGACAAGGGCGTGGCCTGGGCCGGCCCGCTGGTGGTGCTGCAAAGCAAGTTCAGCGCGAGCGCCAGCGAGATTTTTGCCGGCGCCATCCAGGATTATGGGCGGGGCATTATCGTGGGGGATAAAACCTCGCACGGCAAAGGGACGGTGCAAAGCCTGCTGGACGTGAGCGGGCCGTTTTTTGCCAACTTGCCGAATCCGCCGCAGTTGGGAGCGCTAAAAATAACGATTCAGCAATTTTATCGTCCCGACGGCGACAGCACCCAGAACCGGGGCGTGGTGTCCGATATCGAACTGCCTTCGCTGACCACGCATTTTGACGTGGGCGAGACGGATTTGGATTTTGCGTTGCCGTTCGATAAAATATCTCCTGCCGAGTACACGAAGGTGAACATGGTCGATTCAGGATTGCTGGATCAGTTGCGCGCGCGTTCGGCCGAGCGCATCCAAGGCTCGGAAGATTTCCAAAAGCTCGACAAAAAAATTAAGAATTACGTGGTGCAGAAAGACCGCAAAACCGTTCCGCTGAACGAGGAAAAATTTCTGGCAGAACGGGCCGCTTTGAATACGGAGGAAGAAGAGGAAAAGCAATTGGAACAAATGGACGATCCCAACCGGCCGGTCGTGAAGCGCGACTTTTACTTCAACGAAGTTTTGGCCATCACGCTGGATTACCTGCAATTGGGCAAAAAGTTGGCGGCCGCGGACAAGGTTACCAGCAGCAACCATCCGAGCGTTTCGCTGGGACAATGACGAGGGGCCGTTGGGACTGAGAACAGGAAACCGTGAGTGGATGAGCAGTGACGAGCGGCGAACGTTCGATTGGTGGGCAGCGGTTTTTGGTCATAATCGTTACATGTTCACAACCCCCGAGAGGAGTCGGGGGTTTTTTGCTGCGCCGCGAGCTTGCCAGTTGGCGATTGGAAGAGCGTTGATTTTGCCGGACACGATTTTGGGAGCAAGCAAGTTTGCCCGTGCGCGTTTTTGTGGGGTCGGAATTTTGGGGTGACACGGTATCTTGAGCTTGGCGTGGGTCCGCTTCACATGGGCCTGGGAAGATGGTAATTTGAACGAGTGCGGCACAGTTCTTTTGTGCCCAAGCCACACCAAGTTCGCACGAGGAGTAAACCGTTCATGGCCAAGCCACATCGCAATTTGAAAAAAGCCAATCACGGGGCCCGTCCTGCCAATAGCAAAGCCCGAAAGATGAAGCGGAAGCACATACGGACGTAGAAAGAACATGACGAATCCCGGCGCGCCGGGATTCGTCATTCGTCATTTCCCTCTGAGGGTTCCTGCGTGTCTGGCAAAGAGCTGATATTGGATTTTTCCGAATACGACGTGAACCACGTCGTGGCGGACATCGAGGAAATTCGGCGCTATAATTTGCAGCGATTTGAAATGGAGCAACTGACGGCCATTTGCCACTGCGATACGCAGCGGCAGATTTGCATTGGTTACAAAGAAATCACTCTCAACGAGTTTTGGGTTCGGGGGCACATGCCCAAGGCGCCGTTGATGCCGGGGGTCATCATTTGCGAAGTGGCCGCCCAATTGGCCAGTTACTTTGTGCAAAAATACGATTTGCTGGGAGCCAAAGTAGTGGGCTTTGGCGGGCTGGAGGAAGTCAAGTTTCGGGGCGGCGTGCTGCCGGGCGATCGGCTGGTGATGGTCGTCCAATTGTTAAAAGTCCGCCGCGGGGCCATGATAATCTGCCGTTTTCAAGGCTTTGTGAAAGAGGCGATGGTGGTAGAGGGTCGGCTGAAAGGCATTCCCTTGCCGCTGGATTTGGAAGCGCTGGGACTAAGCGTAGCGGCACCGGTGCCCCTGCCAGCACAGAACTGAATATGATTGAAGCCGTGCCGGCCCATCCCCGGGTTGCGGCGTTCCAGGGACCGGTTTTTCGCTCTGTCGTCCATCATGGCCAGCCTGGTGACGGCCAAAACTACTCCATCGCCTGGGCATGTTTCCATTTGCCGATACCATTCCGACGAAGCGCTGGGCCGTGGTCACTTATATTCTCGTGGCCCTTAACGTCGTTTCGTTGTTGTGGTTTATGAGCCTGCCGCCGCAGCAACAGGAAATGGTGACCGCGCAATGGGGATTTGTGCCGGCGCGCGTCGCGCAGGTTTCCGATCCGCACAAAATTGTCGATGTACAGATCGGCCAGCAGCAATTTTTGTGGTGGGGTCAAATTGTGGGGGTGCCCCGCGTGGTGCAATTGCGCGCCCAACCGCAACAGATTATGTTGTCGGCCGTAACGTGCATGTTCCTGCACGGCGGCTGGCTGCATTTGATCGGCAACATGATCTATCTGCTTTTGTTCGGCGATAACATCGAAGATAAGCTGGGGCATGCACTCTACGCGGTGTTTTATTTTGTGGGGGGATTGTCGGCCACGGCCGCGCATTGGGCCATGGACCCGAGCAGCGCGACGCCGATCATCGGGGCCAGCGGGGCGATTGCGGCGGTGTTGGGCGGGTATGCGGTGACGTATCCGCATGCGCGGATCAAAACACTGGTGATTTTGTTTTTGTTTGTCACGGTGATCGAATTGCCGGCCTATGTATTTTTAATTTTTTGGTTTGGGATGCAGTTATTCAGCGGCCTGGGAGCGCTGGGGGGACAAATGGCAGGGGGTGTGGCCTGGTGGGCGCACGTGGGGGGCTTTATTGTTGGGGCGGTGATGATGCCGCTGTTTTCCCTGGCTGCGCCGCAGGAGCCGCCTGAGGTGTTGGATGCCGACGAAGATTGGAACCGGCGGCACGGTTTCGGTTTGGAGTCCCCCGATGTTTCACGACGTCGGCCCGATTCGTACGATCCACGCTGGCCGGAAGGCTGGGACTAATTAGAAATGACGAGTCCCGACGCGCCGGGATTCGCCATTCGGATGATTCTGCATGTCACGCCGTTCGCTGCGAAAAATCGATCCGGCGCTGAATTTGTCGGAGCATTTGCTTGCGCCGGAGCGGTTGCCGCATCCGTGGGACTCCGTGGCCGTGTTTGGCCGCGCCGCGCCGTTGGAAGTGGAAGTCGGCAGCGGCAAGGGGCTGTTTTTAAGTGCCGCAGCCAGCCAGCGCCCGGAACACGATTTTTTGGGAATGGAAATCGCGGCCAAATATGCGCGGTTTTCGGCAGCCCGGCTGGCGAAGCGCGGGGTGGAAAACGCGCGGCTGATTCATGGGGATGCGCGGCGGGTTTTCGCGGAGTTTTTGCCGGACCAGTGCGCTGTGGCCGTGCACGTTTATTTTCCCGATCCGTGGTGGAAAAAGCGTCACAAAAAGCGGCGGGTGATGAGCGAGCAGTTTCTGCGTCAGGCAGAGCGGGTTTTGCGGCCGGGCGGCACACTTCATTTTTGGACCGACGTGGAAGAGTATTTTCAGACCACGTTGGAATTGATTGCCAGGGTGACACCATTGGTCGGCCCGCTGCCGGTGGCCGAACAGGCAGCGGCGCACGATTTGGATTTCCGGACCCATTTCGAGCGCCGCATGCGGCTGCACGGCGAGGCGGTCTACCGGGCGGAATTCCGCAAGCCGTAGCCAAATTAAATTGAACCGCAAAGACGCGGAGGCACGCAGAGCACAGACGACATTTCTCTGCATACCTTTGCGTTGATCATTTATTCGCCAGGGTCGCCACCCGGTCAGGTGGGAGTTGATAGGCCCTGGCGCGGAACAAAAACTCCACGATGCTCCCTTCGTGCGGCTGGAGCCAATCGAGCTTGGTGGTGGGAATTGGCCCGATGTTCAACCGATCGATATTCGTGGCATCGGTCAGTTCGCGTTGCCACTGCGGATTGTTGGTGATGGCCGTGCCGACGAGCGTGTAACCGATCGACTCGATCATTTTTTCCTGGGGGCAATTCACCACACTCACAAACGGGAACATGAATTCTTTTTTGGACGCCGCCAGCGTGGGCGATTCGCAGTGCAGCACCGTCGGCCGCAGATACGCGCACCGCTCCAGTTCCACCAGCCGCGGACCATACATCGCGGTGATATGTTCCACGCCGGCTTCGCGCAAGTCTGCCTCAATGCTTTTCCACACGCCTGCCGCTTGTCCGGGCACCGTGAACGCCGCCAGCGCCGCCGTCGGGTCTTCCGGCGACTTGGGTTCCACCGGGCCAATTCGCTTGGCAATCGCTTGGGCAATTTCCTGTGTGTGACGCGAGGCCCAAATGCTGGAGCAGTTGATGCACCCCCGTCCGCTGTTGACGAACACGCTCTCGACCATCACGTCGAGATATTTCTCCCACTCGTCAACCACATCGTCGCCCAGCAGAATTTTGCTGAACCCCGGCCCATGCACGCTGACTTTCGGATTGCCCTTGTACCGCTCCACCGTGGCTGTACCGCCGAAGATCATGCTCCGCTGGCAACTGGCCAGCACGGCCGCGCCGGCATCGGCCCCGCCGGGATAAATGCTAATCGCTTCCGCCGGAATGCCCGCCTGCACAAACGCCGCCGTCATGCGGTAGGGCGTCCACGGTTCTTGCGGCCCAGGCTTGAGCACCAAGCCCACTTGCATGGGAATCACCGGCAGCCACAGCGTATGCACGCCCGGCGAATTGGACGGCAACACCACCCCCAGCGCCGGCGCTTGGCACTGATAACTCACCACTACGCCACGGCTTTCTACACCGTAGCCGCGCGACAGTATTGCCAACGGTAGCCCGCGGGTGAGCGCATCGAGCATTTGCTCCATGTGCGTCAACACGAAGTGATTTTTGGCCATGTTGGCCTGGGCCATGTGTTCGGGCAAACCCGTGCTGGCCGACTGCTGCCGGGCAAACTGCTCGGGCGATTGCGTGCCATCGCCCATTGGCAGCGTGGCGCTCAAATACAAATCCGCCGCCTGTTTAATCCGCTCGATCAAGTCCTCGGGCTTGAAATCGAGCAGCGCCTTGCGGGCGTTCTTAGCATTGCGCATATCGCGCTGCAGCAAGGCTCCGTTCGCTTGGCTAACCGCCGCAATCGGCTCGCCGCTGATGAAATGAACCACCTGGTCCTTCTCCAGCGAATCGTACGGCTTGCCCCAACGGAGAACGGGAAGGTTGAGCATAAGTGCGGAGTGGGGAGTGGGGAGTGCGGAGTGGGGAGTGGGGAGTGCGGAGTGCAGAGTGCGGAGTGCGGAGTTTAAGAATCGGATCGACGAGAACTTTTTATCGATGCAACCACCATTGCAGTAATTTCATTGGATTCTTTCAACAACTCGATCAACTGTTCTTTCTTCATCAGCTTTGAATCTCCCAAAATATGTAGCCAAAATGCCGCCTCGTCGGATTCTTCCTCAACGATCCCTAATTTGGCTCGAAATTCAGCTGGACTTCTGGCCCGGCAAGCAGCTCTGTAATTTGCTCCCACCGAAGTGCCACAACGTAGTAATTGCCCACCGATGTGATCTGCCGAGCGTGACCGCGGTAAACTATCGACTAAGCGGATAACTCGCAAAGCAAATTGATAAGTCCGCGGTCGCAACTGCTCTTTCGATGCTTTATCGTTGGAACTCATTTTCCTTGCCCTGTTCGAAATTAATCCCGATTGAAAACTCCGCACTCCGCACTACCCACTCCGCACTCTAATACACGCCCACCGTGGTGGCTTCGGCCAGTTCATGAAACGGGCGCACGCCGCTGACGCCGTCCCAGGGATATTTTTCGTACGGCGGTTCACGTTCTCCTTCGTCGCGCTCCATGAAGCCGGGCACAAAAAACTCTTTCGTCAGCGTGGTCAATTTTGCCCGGCCGGTTTGGCCGTAGCCCACCACGTTGTTGTAATTTTTGAAATCCACCACTTCCACTACGGCCCGGGGTTGCGGCGCGTAGTAACTAATTTTGTAACCGTCGGCGGCGGTGACCGGCTTGCTGGCGGCCAGGCCCATCAGCGTGTTCCCGTAGGTGGGCGTCATGTACACGCCGCTTTGCTCCGGCGGCCCGCCCAGAAATTCTTCGACGGCAAACCGCGTCCATTGCGGGGTAAACTCCGTGCCGCCGCTGAAAATGCCGGTGATGCCCTCCTGGGGAATACTGGAGCCCCTCTTTTCCAATTCCAGCGCTAATGCCTCCAACAATTTTGGCGTGGTGAACATGCACTTGATGTCGTGACCGGCCCGCAAAATGGTAATCGCCTGTTCGATGCAGTGCTGCTTGTACGCTTCCAAGTGTTCCATCCACCCGCGCTTGATGAGCTTGATGACCCAGCGTGGATCCAAATCGATGCAAAAGCAAATGCCGCCGCGGTGCTGCGCCAAATGCTCTACGGCCAGCCGCAGCCGCCGCGGCCCGGATGGCCCCAACATCAGCCAATTGGAGCCGTGAGGAAAGTATTTTTCGGGGAGCGTTTGGCTGAACAGTTCGTAATCGATGCGAAAATCTTCACTGGCAATGCGGCTTTTAGGAATGCCGGTTGTCCCGCCGGTTTCGAACACATAAATCGGCTTATCGGCCAGCGCTTTGGGCACCCACCGCCGCACGGGACCGCCGCGGAGCCATTCGTCTTGGAACTCCGGAAACTTTTTCAAATCGTCGAAGGAGCGCACTTCCGTCAGCGGATTGAATTTCAACTCGCTCGCCTTCGCCAGCCAAAATGGGCAGCCCGTTGACGGATGAAAATGCCACTGCACGGTTTCGTACACGTGGGCATTCAGCCGGTCTCGGGCAGCGGCGACGAAAGCACTAAGATCGGCAGGCGAGGTCACTGGATTTGGCGTCATGCGGCGGTCCTAGGCGATTCAGTATCAGAAACAGCAAACAACTGATTTTATCGGCCGAACTTAGTTTGTCGCCAGCCACGCCCGAATTTTGTGGGCCAGCTCGTCGATTTGCCCCGTGTAAATGTGGTTGGCCCCGGCGATGGTCACCACTTGGATATTTTGCGCTGGTGAGACGGCGGCGGAAATATCTTCCGGCAGGCCGCAAAAATTCGCTTCCTGCAATTCAAGGCCGCCAAAAGCAAACAACGTGGACAGATGCAGGCGGTTCAACTCGCGCAGGAAATTGTATTTTTCGTCGGGGCCATATTTGTCGATGAAACTGGCGGCCGACGCCAAAAACCACAATGGCCTTTCGATCAAGGCATCACCGCGTCCAGCTGCGACATGTTCTTGAGCAAGCCGATACTGTGTCAGGAATTCTTCCCGCTTCTCGGAGGCCAAATAATGTGAATGCGACAACCGCGGCGGCGAAATTGCCACCAGTCGCGCCAGCGCCGGATGTTGAATTCGAGCGGCGGTATGCAGCGCCTTAATCGCTCCCAGGCTGTGCCCAATGAGCGCCACCGATTTGAACCCGCGCGACGCCAAAAACTCCAGCCAGGCAATCAAATCGTGCCGACAATCTTCCACCTGCTCCAGCGCCGAGCCTAATCGCCGTGGACCATGCAGCGTGCTGGCCACACTCACCACATCGTGACCGCGAGTGTTCACCCGCAACACGGCCAGACCATCGGCCAGCAGTTTGGGCGTAAGGCCCTCGAATAAAGTCGCGCCGTAAAAATTGCTTCCCGTACCGTGCACGCACAGCGCGGCATCGACCGGCGGTCGATGCTGCACGTTGGAGCCTCGCGAAACTACGGCGTGATCGGCATGCTTGGGTATAGCCAGGGCGCCATCCAGTCGCAAACCATCGGCCGTGCGCACTTGAACCAGTTCCACGTGAGACACACGTAAAATATCCTGAGTTGCTTCCGCCAAATCGAGGGGACCGTGGCCGCCTCCGCTTCCTCGCGGATGAGGCTCGGTATGGATGATGGTTTAGGCGCGTTATTGGGCGTTGGTCGGATTGGGTGCGCTGCCCAGTTGCGCCAATACCTGAAGCACGCCGTTTAGATGTGCTAGTCGAGGACCGTAACGATCGATGAATTCGTTCAAGAAAAACTCGCCGTCGATTAAGGCCTCGGGATTTTCGTTCACTTCAGCGGCTAAGGTGGCCAGGAACTCCGTTTGCACTTTGGTTAGCGCTTCCGACGCAATGCGGCATTTGTGCGCTAAGCGCGGATTGGCCTCTTTCCATTGCGAAAGTTCGCTGGCCCGCTGTTTTTGCGCGGCGCCCACCTGGGAAATCAATTCTTCCATCAACTCGTTTTGCCGATCCAAGGCCAACAAAATATCGTGCAACAGTTGGCTCTGTTCCAGCGAGTTGCCTGTAACCGGCGCTGGCGATGGAGTGGAGGCCGTGGTGATATCGAGCTGTGTATAGAGCTGTGCAGCGGTGCGGGTCGATTGCGTCATCGAAATGGAGCCCTGTGTCAGAAAAGTGTTAAACCCTTAATTTAACAACAAACCTCGGCGCATGCCACTACTTTGGCGAAGCGAGGCGGAGAAATCTGAAAGTGTCGGCTGCATCGGTCGGGAAAGCGGCCCACCGGGGCCATCCTGCCAGCCCCGCTTTACCGTCCGGTTAATCAACTTTGTGTCGGCGATGCCAAGGCTGTTCTGAAAGCGTTTTTCGCATTTGACCCGGCTATTTGCCTGAGACTGCGAAATCTAGCTGCCCAAAGACCACTCGGGCGAGCCGATAAATAAGGTGTTGAGAGGCCTCGGATCGATCACACGGAATCCCAGCAAGAGCAGCAGCTCCGAACAACCGTGCTAGCATCATAATACCGTCGACATCTTAGAAATTGGGGAATATATCTGCCCATGCCCGACGATCGCACCAGAGGCTGCCTCGGCTTTTTGAGCATTGTGGAACATGAAGTACACGGCCTATTCGGCGGTTATTTGTTGCTCAACGCCGTCGGCCAGCCGCTGGAATTCCATTGCACGGCCCCGGTGAAGCCCAATCGGGCCCAGCAAATTTTGTACGGTCCTACGCTGGAGCCGTATCTATACGGCGAGCAAATCGGCGCGACCCTATTGAATGCCACGCAGCGCCGGCCGTCGGTTTTGTTCGTGGAGCAAGTTGCCGCATTGGCGGTCCGGCAGCACATTGATGTGCCCACGGCGCTGGTCTGCGCAACCATTTCGCTTGCCAATTCGGCCGCCGCTGGCGAGGCCCCGATCGAGGTTCCCGGCGAGACCCCGGAATTCGTTATAAGGCAAAACCACCTGCGTGTGGCCGCCCGATTTGCCGCCGACCAGGCGCTCATTGTGCAGCGGTTAACCACGCTCGCAGATTTGTTCGATCTGTGCGAGCCGTTCGAGCGCATTCGGGCGGCCATCGACGAAGCCCAGCGTGCCAGCGCCAAAGCCGCATGAATCATCCCGCTGCCAACAGCCCTGCGGTTCACCAGGCAAGTCGCGCTCTACGTGTCACCAGTTTTTCCGCTTTGAGCGTGACACCGCCCGCGGTGCATGGCGTGCCGCTGGTTACCAAGGGGGCAGTGGAACTGCTTTCACCGCCGTTGGCGCTGCCGCGTCCGGGTGTGTTATCACCGTCCATCGTTTCGACCGGCCCGGCGGTGCGGAGTTTTAGTTTTTGTCTGCCGGCGCCGCCGACCGGGGCATCAAACAAGAAACTTTTCAGTCCTCGGGTAATCAGCCGGCGTGCCGCTTGGACCAGCGCTTCGGCAAGACGCGCCACAACTTCCACTCGGCTCCTGCCGCCGGCCGACGTCATCAAACTTTCCGACCGCTTGCGGTACGTGCTGCAGCCTTCGCTGGAAACATTGCTGGCGCGTCCCGGCGCTGCGGGGCTCGATTTTCCGCATCATCCGTTCCCCTATCAAATGCAGGGCGTGGCGTTTTTATATCCCCGTGTGTCCGCGGTGCTGGCCGATGAAATGGGACTGGGCAAAACCATGCAGGCCATCACGGCGCTGCGCATGCTGCTGCATGCCGGAGAAATTTGCAGCGTGCTGATTGTGTGCCCCAAACCGCTGGTGACGAACTGGCAGCGCGAGCTGGCGCAATGGGCGCCGGAGCTTCCCGTGGCGGTGATCGAGGGCGATCAATCCCGCCGCGCTTGGCAATGGCAACAGGCCGAGCCGCCCGTGAAAATCGCTAATTACGAATTGCTGTGCCGCGACGCGGAAATTGTTGCCCGGCATTCGCAGCCGTTCGATTTGGTCATTCTGGACGAAGCACAGCGCATCAAAAACCGCAGCGGCGTCACGAGCGAAGCCGTCTGCTCGATTTCGCGCCGCCGCAGTTGGGCCCTGACCGGCACGCCGGTGGAAAACTCGCCCGACGATTTGCTGGGCATTTTTGAGTTTGTCGCGCCGGGCAATTTATCGGGGAATATGAAGCCGCGCAGCCTTGGCCGGGCCGCCGGCGATTACATCATCCGACGCACCAAATCGCAAGTTCTGGCCGATTTGCCCCCCAAATTGTTCCGCGACGCCGATGTCGATCTTTCGCCCGAGCAGCGCGAAACCTACACGCTGGCCGAGGACGAAGGCGTGCTGCGGCTGACCGAGCTGGGGGACGCGGTCACCATCCAGCACGTCTTCGAGTTGATTTTGCGGCTCAAGCAAATTTGCAATTTCGATCCGGCGACCGGCGTCAGCGCCAAGCTGGAACGCCTGGCCGCCGATTTGGACGAAGTCGCCGCCAGCGGGCAAAAAGCCATCGTCTTCAGCCAATGGGTCGGCGCCGCCCAGCGGCTTCGCGGCCAACTGGCCCATTTGCACCCGTTGGAATATCACGGGCAAATTTCGCCCCGGCAGCGAGATGCCATTTTGGAACAGTTTCGCGCCGATCGCCGCCACCATGTGCTGCTGATGACCTACGGCGCCGGCGGCGTAGGTTTGAATTTACAATTTTGCGGTTACGTGTTTCTGTTCGATCGCTGGTGGAACCCGGCCGTGGAAGATCAGGCCGTCAACCGCGCCCATCGCATCGGCTCGGCCGGGCCGGTCACCGTCACACGCTTTTTAGCGCGCGACACCATCGAAGAACGAATCGATCAAGTGCTGGCCGAAAAGCGCGAACTGTTCGACACCATTTTCTCCGATGCCGCCCGGCCCCACGCCCTGGGCCTGACGCAGCAGGAAATCTTCGGCCTGTTCAATCTCCGCTGCCCAACGGGTACGATAGATTTGTCGGCGAATCCCGGCGCGCCGGGACGGCGTAATGCGTCCTGACAGCGTGCTAAACCGCAAGCGCGATTCCGATACGCATATTCTGTCACATTCCACACTCCCCATTCCGCATTCGTCATTCGTCATTCGTCATTCGTCATTAGGCATTCGTCATTTCCCCTCCTATGTCCCGTCTTTCTACTGGAGTTGCCGGCCTCGACGATTTGCTTGGCGGCGGGTTGCTGCCCGGGCGTCTCACCGTGGTCGTGGGGGCCACCGGCATCGGCAAAACGCAGTTGGGGTTGCAATTCGCCCATGCCGGACGAAATCAGGAAGGCCGAGCGGGTATTATTTTGGACCTGACCGCCCGGGGCGATTCGCAAAGCCAGGGTGAATACGCCCAGCGAATGTTCGATTGGAAACTGCAGCCGGCCAGCGCCGCCGCACCGCCGGCGCTCGACGATTTTTTCAATCCCGCTCGTCATTTCGGCGATTATTTGCATGTCTTCGATCGCCGGGGCAAGCGGGTCACACGAGCCGATTTGGACTTCGAAGCCTGGCACGACTGGCGGGCCGAACTAAACGCGCGGCTGAACGCCGCTATTGCTTTTTTCTACGGCAACTTTATCCACGGAGTCCGTCGGGCGGTAATCGACGGCGTGGAACCGGTCGGGCGGCCCAGCGATTCCATCCAGCTCGATCTGTTCGATTACGTTTACCACCAAATTCTGAGGAAAGAAGCCGACTGGGTGGCCCGCGATTTATTTCGGGAACGGTTCCGTGAATTCGCAGCGGCGGTAGCCGCGGCACATTACAATCACGAGCAAATTGGTTGCCTGCTGTTGTACACTTCGGCGGAAACGATGTTGGACGAACTCATTCGCCGGCCGCTGGATGAAGGGGATGTTCTGGCCAACGCCAATACCGTCATTCACCTGGGCAAAGTGCGGGACGGAGACAAAATCCGCCGGGCGTTGCATATTGCCAAACACCGGGGCAGCGCCGCCAGCGATCAAACCGTGCCGTTCGAAATCACCGCGCACGGCCTGCGGCTGGTATAAATGCCGCTTCGGACGTTATGATGTGACTCGCCGCACGACATAAGGTTTGCTGCTTCTATTGGTTTGGTTCAAGCCACTCAGCACTGACCACTGACCACCGATCACTGTCCACTGAGGTTTCCCATGCCCGAAGAATGCGTCGTCGCCGTTTACGAAAAGGCCGATCAAGCGAAAACGGCGATCGAGAAGCTCATCGCCTCCGGTTTTCCCAAAACCAACATTTCGCTGGTCACCGCCACGCTCAGCCAAGAACCGGCCGCGGTCAAACGCGCCTTGGAACTGGGGGACGAGGCCCATAAGGACGCCCTGATTGGCGGCGGCATTGGCGGCGTCATCGGTTTACTGGGCGGCGCTACCGTGATCTCGTTGGCCGGCACGGGCGCTATTATCGCCGGCCCACTGGGCGCGCTTACCGGCGTGGTGGTGGGTGGATTGATCGGCGCCATTCGCGGATGGAGCGTGCATAAAGATCACATACCAATGTACGAGAAAAAAATTAAATCAGGCCACGTCCTGGTCATTGCCCACGGCAACGATCCGCTGGCGCTGGCTAAGGCCGAAAAAACTCTTTATGCCACGAGCGCCGTCGAAGTGCGCCTGCACGCCGCCATCGACGACGCCGACGACCCCCGCGTCGACGATTTGGCGAAGTGACGTTTAATGTAAACGATTTCTCTATGTCCTCCTCGCCATACGATTTCGACGTGCTTGTCATCGGCGCCGGCCATGCCGGGTGCGAAGCGGCGTTGGCGGCGGCGCGCATGGGGGCCCGCACAGCGCTGCTGACCACCAACTGCGACACCGTGGCGCAAATGAGCTGCAACCCGGCCATCGGCGGCGTAGCCAAGGGGCAAATTGTGCGCGAAATCGACGCGCTGGGCGGGGCAATGGGACAGGCCATCGACGCCACGGGAATTCAGTTCCGCTTGCTCAACCGCCGCAAAGGCCCGGCCATGCACAGCCCCCGGGCGCAAGCCGACAAAAAAGCTTATCAGCAGGAGATGAAGCGGATTGTCGAGTCGCAGCCGAATCTGGTGCTGCGGCAGGAAGTGGTGGAAGATCTGCTAACGGAAGAGTGGGAAATGCGGAATGTGGAATGTGGAATGGAAAACAAGCAGTCTGAAATCTGCCGGCTTCCGAATTCCGAATTCCGGCCTCGCCGCATCAGCGGCGTAGGTGTGCGCGGCGGGGCCAAATACCGCGCTCGCGCCGTGGTTCTTACCACAGGCACGTTTCTGCAAGCCATCATGCACACCGGCGAAACGAAAACTCCCGGCGGCCGCGCCGGCGAGGGAACGACGTCTGGCATCAGCGGCGCGCTGGTGCGGTTGGGCTTCGAGCTGGCCCGTTTCAAAACCGGCACGCCTTGCCGCCTGAACGGCCGCACCATCGATTACAGCTGTTGCGAGCTGCAACCCGGCGACGACGATCCGCAACCGTTCAGTTTTCTCACTGACAAAATTTCGCAGCCGCAAATGCCGTGCTGGATTACGTACACCAACCAGGCGGTGCATGATCTGATTCGCGCCAACTTGCACCGGGCGCCCATGTACTCGGGCCAAATACAATCGCGCGGTCCGCGGTATTGCCCATCGATCGAAGATAAAGTCGTGCGCTTCGCCGACAAAGAGCGGCATCAATTGTTCTTGGAACCCGAGGGGCGCACCACGTTGGAAGTGTACGTGAACGGCGTTTCCACCAGCCTGCCCCGCGACGTGCAAGACGCCATGCTGCCGCTCATTCCCGGATTGGAACGGGCCGAAATCATGCGCTATGGCTATGCCGTGGAGTACGATTATGCTCCGCCGGTGCAACTGTGGCCCAGCCTGGAAACCAAACTTGTCGGCGGGCTGTACTTCGCCGGGCAGATTAACGGCACCACCGGTTACGAGGAAGCGGCGGCCCAAGGTTTAATGGCCGGCATCAACGCGGTGTTGAAGCTGCGCGCGGCAGAACCGCTGGTGCTGGCCCGCGAACAAGGTTATATCGGTGTGCTGATCGACGACCTGGTGACGCGCGGCGTGGACGAGCCTTACCGCATGTTCACCAGTCGCGCGGAATTTCGTCTATCGCTGCGGCAAGACAACGCCGACCGCCGCCTGACACCGCTGGGACGGCAGATTGGTCTGGTGAATGATGTGCGTTGGCAACAGTTCGAGCGTAAGCAAACGGCAATGGCGCGCGTGCTGGCATTACTGCAAATCACCAAGTCGGGCGAAACGCAGCTGGCCAAGCTGCTGCGACGTCCGGAAATCGGTTGGGCGGATTTGGTCGCCCAACTCCCGGAGCTTGCCCAAGTGCCAGATGAAGTAGCGCGGAGCATCGAATACGATCTAAAGTACGCCGGCTATGTGGAGCGCCAGGATTTGGAAGTATCGCGTTTACGGCGGTTGCAAGAAAAGCGAATTCCCGCAAGCTTCGATTACTCGTGCCTGGTTCAACTGCGCACCGAAGCCCGAGAGAAATTCGCCCGAGTGCGTCCCATGAGTTTAGCGCAAGCGAGCCGGATTAGTGGCATCACCCCGGCAGACGTGGCAGTTCTGCTGGTGCATCTGGAAGGGTGAGGCGCCGCGTAGCATTTTGGCCTGCCTTGAAAAAGAGGGGACAGCGGTCAAATCGATGCTTTGCGCAAGCTATTTGTTGTCCGGCGGTTGCGGCGATTGGATCAATCTTGACGCAATTCGCAAGATGGCTATAATTCGCATGGATGGCAAAATTGGTAAGCCAGGCGGTGTGGTTTCCAGTGAGCTGTCTCAGGGCAAATTCTACTTGCTCTGTGAATTGGTGCTGGCATGGTAGTATAGGATTCTAACGTCAGGGTTGGACGAGATGAAATTTTGCTGGTGAGGCCGCACGCCGTTGACGTGGCGGCGCTCGTCTTTGCGAAACATGGAGGACTAGGTACCCCGAGGCTTCTTGCGGAATAGATGCTAATCGTGGGTCCCGCTGAGACTAGCTGCGCCGCGGCTAGCGAGAGGGTAGTTTGCCAGATGAAAACCGTATTTACGACCGGCGAGGCTGCGAAAATTTGCAAGGTCAGCCAACAAACGATTATTCGCTGTTTTGATTCCGGACAACTCAAGGGATTTCGAGTTCCCGGCAGCCGTTTTCGTCGTATTCCCAGGGCCGAGTTGTACGCTTTTATGCGCGACAACGGCATTCCGACCGATGCCTTGGAAAGCGGGAAGCGGAAAATCCTGGTTGTCGATGACGATCAAGAACTGGTCGACCTGATTGTCGACGTTTTGGAAAAAGACGGCCGCTTCGAAGTGCGCTCCGTGAATAACGGGTTCGACGCCGGCATGATGGTCAAGGAGTATCGCCCCGACTTGCTGGTGCTGGACGTGATGTTGCCCGACATCAACGGCCGCGAGGTCTGCCAGCGCGTGCGGAGCGACAAAACCATGGACGACGTAAAAATCATCTGCATCTCGGGCATGATCGAAAACGACAAAATCGAAGATTTGAAAGCCGCCGGCGCCAATGATTTTATGCATAAGCCCTTCGAGGTGGAAACGCTGGTCGACCGCATCGGCGCGCTGCTTGATGTGGAATCGGTGACCACGGGTTGAAGTTGCACGTGCCGCCTGTCGGATGAATATCATTTCGAACTCCAAGCCCACGGGTTGCAACCCGTGGGCTTTTATTATTTTGGAGCGTGACATTTTTCCCCGCTTGAAGAAATATCGCCATGACTTCTCGCACTTTGTTGAGTCTACCGGCGATCGTTTACGACAGCCGACCATGGCGGCTGGCGTTGTGCGACGCATCCGCTTTGGCAATGCTGGAAGCCTTCACGGAAATCAGCGACGAGTGCCGCGCGAGCCGTTTGTGTGCCGTACTGGCGGTCGATCCGGCGTTTGCAATTTGGAGCGTGTGGTGTGCGGCAAAACAGGGGGACGGGGCGGGGCCAGCGGCACAACCTTTACCGGCCGATTTCCCGCGATCTATTTCCGGGCTGGCCGCCTGGTTGGCGCCGCGGTTACCCTTGTTGCTGGACTGGCACGATGCCGCAAGCACGATCGATGTTTCCGCTGCCCAGCATGGGCAGTTTGCAGCGCTGGTGGCGGAATCAGTCGCCGCAGCCCAAAACGCTCTGCGTTCTACAGGCAGTGAAGAACCGCTTTCGAATCCCCTCTATCTGGCAGCGCTAACTGCGCGGTGGCAGGACTGGCTGGCGGCTGCACAAGGGGGCGAAGCGGCACCGCTTGTTGCGTGGCCCACGTGGCCATTGGAAACTCCAGCCGCCGGCAATACCACTGCACCGGAAGCTCGCGCTAAGGCAGACGAAGCGTGGCGTCGCTGGCTGACAGAAATTCCCGCAGTTCATGCACTCCTCCCCTTCTTCGCCGCGCAGCTGCGCCGTCTGGCCGACTTGGAACAGAACTTCGAACAGCGTTTGCAAACGGCGAAAATGGAATCGCTCAGGGAGTTTGCCTATGGAGCGGGGCACGAATTGAACAATCCCTTGGCAAACATCGCCAGCCGTGCGCAAACGCTGCTCAAAGAAGAAACGCATCCGGAGCGGCGGCGGCGATTGGCGGCCATCAACACGCAAGCTTTCCGCGCTCACGAAATGCTGGCCGACATGATGCTGTTTGCCAATCCTCCGCAACCGGTGTGGGAGCGAGTCGATTTAACGGCCTTGGTTCACGAAGTACTCACTGGACTGGCCGAACAGGCTGCCGCCCAGCAGACGGCGCTGCATGCGCCAACCCGAATCGAACCCTTGCACGTTGAAGCGGACCCCGCGCAACTGCGGATTGCGCTGCGGGCCGTATGCACCAATTCGCTGGAAGCGTTAAATCAAGGGGGAAATGTGACCATCGAAATCTGCCGCAGCGATGCAGCGGAGGGAACCATCGAGCAACCCGCCGGCGCCGTTCAGATTGTGGTCAGCGACGATGGTCCCGGGATTCCCCCCGAAATTCGCGGCAAAATCTTTGACCCTTTTTTCTCCGGGCGGGAAGCCGGGAGGGGGCTGGGTTTCGGCCTCTCGAAATGTTGGCGGATCGTCAAGCTGCACAGCGGGCAGCTTGATGTGCAAGCTCCTCCGGGTCAAGGCGTTACGTTTACCATATCACTCCCCCAAACGCGTTAATTCCGCGGCCTGCGTTCACATAATATTGGGCTTTGCATTTTTATTCTCAGTTCAGGGATGATAAAGGTGCAGGTAACGAGCCTGCACTAAAATTCGGATTCACATTAAATTCGTGGATCGACTGGACAACACAGCACAGATTGTGACAAACGAACTTCGCCAGGACTTCATTCTTCATCGCGGTGTCTGTCTTGCTGCGCACACTGTCGCCAAACTTTGCCTTGACCATGCTGAACGTCGATTCGACGTTTGAGCGTTGATGATAACGGGCCATGAATTCATCCCGGTTGTATTGGAAGTAGTGGAATAGCTTGCCCCACAGACCGCCTCGTGCGGGTGACGCATTTCGCTTGAACGGAATCATCGGCGATGAACCGCAGTCAAGCGTGGCTTGCAAATTCGATTCACTGGAATAGGCTAAGTCCGCGCACACATCGTTGACGTTGAATCGGCTGGCAGTGGATTGCAGCAATGGCTGATACATCGTGCCATCGTTTGTATCTTTGTCGTGAATCTCCACAGCGGTAATGACGTTCGTTTTTACGCCGCACATAATATGTGCCTTGACCCAAGCCCGTTTGATTTTCAATTCACCGAACTTGTGATCGTACCAGCGGTCAAACCGGGAACTGCTAAAACCCGATGAATCAACGGCAAAGTTTGTTTCCAGCGCGCGGAGCGGGCTGGCAGTTGTCTCAACCAGCCAATTCAGCACCGGCGAAGTTTCGGGAGATTCCAGCACTTTGAATACAGCGTTAAAGTGCGGTACGCGCCCGATGTATCCCTTGGCCTGCGCGTCTGCCAAATCGCACATAAAGCGCCGTCCGCTGACGGTGGTAAATACCTTGAAGCATGCCGCAAACACAGCATCGCCCAATGGAATTGGTGGCCGACCGGGGCCGGTGTGCAGCGGTTCGGGAATCTGCTGGCAAAGTTCGTTTAGCAGAACTTGAAAGTGATTCTTTTCGGTAGTCTGGGCCGCATTGTAGGCTTGCCAGTTCTGGGGATAGCTTGGGCGCACCGTGCGGACAATCGCCATTTGGGTTTCCGTAACTGAACCATCCTCGTTAAATTCAAACTGTCGCTGATACACAATTTCGGCGGCATAAATGTGTTTACACTTATGACCGGCCTCTTGATGATCGGGGCAACTGCAAGACTGGGTTTTGCCGTGAATTGACACGGTGTACTTAATCCCATTGCCGGTTGCAGACGGAACCGACCAAGTACCGTTTTTCTGCTTGCGAATGTTGAAGCGGGCTGCAATTTCTAAACCCCTTGATTCCCTGGCGTCCATCGTCATTTCCCTTGTTAAACGGCTGTAGTTTACGTCCAGACGTTTAATATATAGAGAAACTTCGTTTACGTCCAGACAATTACTAAAATTCTTGACAAATTTTTTGTCAGGACGTAAAGTATGGGCATGAAGAAAGAACCTCCCAAACGTGGGCCGGGCCGTCCGGCCACTGGAACAGCTCCCATGCGTTATTTCAGGATGGACGATAAATCCTGGGATACGATCCAGCGTGGCGCAGAAGCGGGCGGAGAGACCGTATCGGCCTTTATACGCGACACGATGTTGAAGGCTGCCAATCGGCGGCTCAAGGCTGAATAGACCTATTCGCGTATTAGAAGCATTATACGCCGGCGAGAGCGGGCGGAATTGCGCTATTCGTAACTGCTTAGGCTGATTCAACATGGGAAAGCGTCTAAATATGGCTCATTTTCTTATTGACGCTGCGATTCTCGCAGTCGTCGTGTGCGGAATTTTCTTTTGGCACGAACTTCCGACTGCATCGTTTTGGATTGGATGCTCAGCGATAATCTTGTTTGTTTTAGGAATGGCATTTTTCATCCAAGCATCACTGCTAAACGAGCCTTTGCCAGATATAAACCATGCCAAAGCAAACGCAGGCCAAAGCGATAATGGACAAAATAGCCAGGGACCAGCCAGCAATCCGGTTGCCGTCCAGAACGAATCCGGTGCCAATGTACAGCAACACTCCGAAGAGCATGATCAACAGCGCACAGCAGAACATGAAAATAATAGGATTCATGGATTAGATGCCTCCGTTTTTGCTAGTTTGTTAATGGCTTTGTTCACTTTTTTTCTAGTGGTTTGCAGTGCAATTGGGTTTGCATATCAAAACCGGGCAATTAACGCAGCCAAGCAAGCAGCGGCGGCAGCGGAGCAAAATGCCACTTCGGCAAAAGAGGCCGTCGAATGGGCTCAAAAATCAACAAAGATTCAGGACTGCGCATATCTATATTGACTTGCCTTGATTTTCTGTACCAGGGGTTATGAAGGTAAGGGTCGGGTAACTCCGCTGTGCTGCTGGAGCGTAGGCGTAGCCGAAGCGGAAGCAGCACAGCGGGCCGCGAATTCTGCCGGGGTCACGTAACCCAGGGA
>DATJYL010000111.1 GCA_035499655.1 Pirellulales bacterium | reverse complement strand
TGATGTGCAACCCAAGCATGTGACTTCCATGAATTTCCTCATTTGTGATCGTAATAATCGGATGGTTTTAATGAGATTTGCTACACGCCATCCAGAAAGGTTCCAAAGACCCGCCCTTGATAATGTACCTATGTACACTATATGAGAGGTGCTGTCCAGAAAGTTTTTAGGCCAGGGCGAAATTCTGGACTGAAGCCAATTTGCGCCAGAAAGTTAGGGCCCAGTGGGTATTATCAAAGGGCGCTGTGGCTGTCTAATGCGGCAGAGATATCTTGCGTTTTGGCTTTGACAGAGAGTACGTGCCCGTGGCGCGGATAAGCGGGCCTTCGAGGGCGCCGACTCGTAAGTTCCCAGATCGCGCATCAAGGAGGCAGGAGACTGTATACTTCCGGTCCAACTTCAAGTGTGACGACGGCGCCGAAGAGAGTCATGGGTGTGCAATCGTAGATCAAGACAGGTAGAATCTGACCGATTAGTCGACGATTGCCTTGGAAGACAACAATCCGGTCACATGAGGTGCGACCAACTAATTGAGTCAGTGGAGAAGGTGCAGCGGCAAGATCGCCTAATTCTTGGGCATCATGGGAGTGGGACGAATCTGCCAAGGCAATGGTTGCATTTTGCTCAGCGGTACGATCGAAGCGGTGGGCGTGTTTGCTGGGCCCTTCAACTAGAACTTGGACAGTGTGGCCGATCAATTGTTGATGGTCTTCCTCGCTAATACTGTTTTGCACGGCCAGCAGTTGGTTATTGCGGCGACGTTTGATTTCCTCCGGTACGTCGTCGGGCCACAATTCCGGAGCTTTTGTGCCGGGCCGTTGACTGTATTTGAAGATAAAGCTGTTTTTGAATCGTGCTTCGCGGACCAATGTTACAGTCTGTTGGAAATCTTCCTCGGTTTCGCCACAAAAGCCGACGATAAAATCGCTGGTAATGGCGGCGTGCGGTATGGTGGCTCGAATTCGGTCCAGCATTTCGCGGTACTCTTCCACGGTGTAACCGCGCTTCATCCGCTTGAGAATGACATTCGAGCCGCTTTGGGCCGGAACGTGTAAATACGGACAGCATTTTGGCAGATCGCGGACTGCTTGGAGCAGATCGTCGGTCATGTCCTTGGGAAAGTTCGTCACGAACTTCAATCGCGCCAGCCCTTCGATGTCGTGCAGGCGGTAGAGCAAATCGGAAAGACGTGTTGTGGCAGCGCCCTCCGTGTGACGGTAGCTGTTGACGGTTTGCCCTAACAGGGTAATTTCGCGACAGCCTTCGGCCGCCAGCTTTTTTGCTTCGGCAAGGATGTGCTTGGGATGTCGCCCTTGTTCCGGGCCGCGGACACGAGGAACGATACAGTAAGTGCAGAATTTGTCGCAGCCGATTTGAATACGCACGAATGCCTGATAGGGGGAAGGGCGCATTTGTGGATCGCGATCAGGGTCGTAACTTTCGAAGCTCTGCTGAATATCCTCTCGATTTCCCGCCTTGCGGTCCAAGCTGACTTCCAAACGAGGCCCGCTGCCGGCAGCAATTTCTTCTAGCAATTTCGGCACTTGGTGCAATTGTCCGGGACCGACTACCAGGTCCACATACGGGGCGCGTTCCAAAATTAAACGTTGATCTTTCTGAGCCATGCAGCCCAATACACCGATTATTTTTTGCGGATTTTGTTCTTTGGTATGCTTTAGCCGTCCTAAAGCACTGTAGATTTTGTCTTCGGCATGCTGCCGAACGCTGCAAGTATTGAAGAGAATCGTATCGGCTTTGGCCGGCGATTCGGTCAGTTCGTAACCCGCTTTGCGCAACGCAGCCACGACGAGCTCGCTATCGAGCACATTCATTTGGCAGCCGACCGTTTCGATGTATAAGTGCTTGGCCATGGTAGATGACCGGCCCCCTGGCTGAAGTTCGGGCAATAAGATAACCGATCAATTCTAATCGAGAATAATCATCCGAGAAAACAGGGAAACCCTCAATAGGGATGATGAACGAGTGGAATTCATCCCAATTTTTCGCCCGGCAGCAGAGCATGGCCTCGCAGAAATTCACTGGCCGTCATAATTCGTTTTCCAGCAGGTTGAAGCCGATCGATGCGCAGCGAGCCTTTGCCGCAAGCAACGATTAGCTGATTGGAAAGAGCCTGCTGAATTGTTCCGGGAGTACTTGTCGGCGGACCGATGGAGACCTGGGCAACATCGTCCAGCGGCTGGACGATCTCCAATATCAGCCGCAGTGGCTCGGAGTTAGGCCGTTTCCAAAAAGTATAGGTTTTCGGCCAAGGTTGCAGGGCACGAACCTGATTATAAATTGCAACCGCCGAGCGCGACCAATCGACCAGCCCATCTTCTTTTTTGAGTCGCGGCGCTTTGGTAACCGACCGGGGGTCTTGAACGATGCCTGGCGTCGGCGCACCTCCAGCGAGAAGTTCAATGGATTGATGGATTGCACCTACCCCCAAGGTAGCCAATCGCGATTCAAGTTCCGGCGCTGTTTCAGCCGGGCCAATCGGTGTACGGAATTGAACTAAGGTTGGCCCCGCATCAAGCTGCGGTGTCATGTGAATGACGGTTACGCCCGTTTCCGCTTCGCCATGATAGATGGCCCAATTGATCGGTGCAGCTCCACGGAATTTGGGCAACAACGAGGCATGGAGATTGATTCCACCCATCCGCGCCAAAGCTAATGTTTCCTGTGAGAGAATTTGGCCATAATCACACACGACAAACAAATCGGCCGCTCGATCGCACAGCCAAGCGTGTGCCTGGGGTGAATTGATGCTTTCAGGTTCGAAAACAACGATCCCCCGGCGCAGAGCTATTTCGCGCATTGGATTGGTGGGCTTTTCCCGGTGATGTGTCGTTCGTTCAGGCCGGGTGATAAGCGCCAGTACCTGATGTTGGGAATTGAGCAGGAATTCAAACGAAGGTACGGCGGAGGGGCCTGTGCCCATGATAATCAGACGAAGGGATGGGCAGGAGATGGAGAAAACGACGGCTAGAGGCTGAATGCTGCGCGTTGATGACTGTTTCGCCGAAGAGTTTACATTGGAATTGTCCGCGGTGCTCATTTCCGTACCCCGTTCAAATTCCTTGTTAAGTTCTGAGCCGTTCCAATTCTTGAAGTCGGAGCTTTAGCGCAGCCTCATCGGGCATTTCGCCATGTTCTTGCTGGCTGGTAAACTGAATTTCGAATTCTCGTAACGCGTCGCGCAATTCTAATTGTGCAGCTGTACCGAGGCGATCGACAAACAATTTGCCATTCAGATGATCGGTTTCGTGCTGCACGACGCGGGCTAGCAGTCCGTCAGCTTCGAGATGCACGGCTTCTCCAGCAAGATTGAAGGCATCGATCATTACATGCTCCGAACGTTTTACGTCGGCATATAGTCCCGGCAGGCTAAGACAGCCTTCTTCCGCCTCAGCAGAACCCTTGTGACGACTCAGCACAGGGTTGATAAAGACCATCTGTTCACCCTTGGCGGGATCTGACTGCAAATTAGAAATAAAGAAACGATACGGCAAATCCACTTGATTTGCCGCCAATCCAACCCCTTTGGCCTCGTACATTAACTCGAACATCCGTGCAATGATGCTGCGCAGTTCAACATCGACTCGTTTCAGCGGCTTGGAAACGTGTCGAAGCGTTGGGTGCGGGTATTGGATAATTTTCAGGTCGCTCATGACTACCACTACGATGGCCGACATTGCGGCCGGAGAGTTCTATGGATTGGGCGCCGGCTTAAGTCGGTTGGATACGACGATGTTGCTCTCATGCAATGTTAGCAAAGCGTTAGGAAAACGACTTTTGAAGTCGCGACATATTGGCCATCGCCATTATGGTTGAACTAATATAAATATCTGCAATAGCGTGGAGAGACTGAGTTATGGAGAAGCATGGATTCGCAGTGCTAAAAGTGCGATCCGCAAGTATTTAGAAGACAGGCGGTTTGAGGCCTGTTTAGGCCAAAGGAAGCTAGTCTTACCAGTAGTAGTGGATGGTTACCTGCAGTACGGCAATTGGTAATGTTCGAATCTCGGAATCCACTTTCCTCCATTTTTTTCTATAATCGTATTTGGGAGGTTGTGCTCCAAGGATGTCGCCTTAGTATGGTAGGACACTCGCCCACAACTGCAAGGTCCGGAAGGTTAATGGACAGGTCTAAGAGGCATGCTATTCGAGATTCAGACCTTGGAAAAAGAAACCGTGCATTGGTCACTGTACTTCAATTGGTCAACATTAGGAGCTAATCAACGACAGGGTTGAGGCAACATGGGCAAACCATCATCTTTAGAAGACTATAAACAGATTACAAGTTTTCAAACGCTGCGCAAAACTCTGCTCCAAGCTCAGTTTTCCGCAGAATTGGAAAGGCCACTGGCATATTGGGCTTTGCCGGGCGATCGGCGTTTACCCTTGGCATTTTTAGGCCGCACGTTACAAGACTTGCTGCAAACTTCTTTCGAGGAGCTAGCCGCAACGCCTGGCATCGGTCAGAAAAAAATTAGCTCCTTAATGAAATTGCTATCACGGGTGACGAAGAGGAAGGTTCCAGCCGACTCGCAAGCATATGGCAGTCTAGTGAGTGAGAGAAAACTATCGGCGGTCCGAAGCGTTCGCTCACCGAGAGAATTTGACCCTCAGGATGTCTCCGAAGCAGATTGGGAGCAATGGCGTGACACCGTGCGACGTCATGGAATAGGTACGGAGAAACTTGGACGGCTAGCCCCGTCTTTGCAGTGGTTGCCGACGGTCATTTGGCACATGCCTCTATCAACATATCTCGATTATTCTATTGCGGAAATGCGTCAACTAAAAACGCACGGGGAGAAGCGGGTGCGAGTGATTCTTGAAGTGTTCCATGCCGTCCATGAGGCACTAAGTCAGGCACCGATCAAAAGTCATTTAACACCACGCCTGTTCCCGAAATTTGTGACTCCCTTGGAATTGTGGGTTGCTGCCGCACTGGAGATGCCCGATGGGCTGTCGCATCATTCGGTCCGTGAATTGTTGGCGGTTCCGATAACTGATCAGATTCAAATTGATTGCGGTCAGACGATTGCGAGGTTAGCCGAGGGAAGGCTGGGACTCCACGGTGTACCCCAAAGCGTCAGAATTCAATCCAAACGAATGGGTGTGACACGTGCGCGAGTGTATCAATTATTGGGAGAGTGCCAGCAAGTGATGGCGGTGCGTTGGCCGGAGGGACGTTTACTACTCACCTGCTTGCGCCAAAAGCTGGAAACCTTGCTAGCGGCGCCTGAGGGATTGAAGTTGCTGTGTGCAGTGACGGAATTGTACTTTCCTGACGACGAAGAAATGTTGCGTCGAAAGTTGGAGAAGCTCGACGAGAAGAAAGAATAGTTCGCCGGCGGAATCAACGGCATTACCTTCGGCGATGCGAGTGGCGTTGTTTGTTCCTTTCGGATGGTTGCACGCTTCTGTGTGGTGCATCGGTGCGGTGCTGGACGCGAGGAACCGAAGACTGGATATTGGACACTTTTTGGCCTGTCTGCCATTGGGCTTCCGCCGCTGCAGCATCTCTTAAGGCTGCAACCAGCGATAGTTTATACTTTGAATAATGCCCCAATTGACACACCGCGATCAATCGTCCTGTGGCCTGCGCTGGGGCGTTCCACCAGGGCCGACTGCGGATTAAGTCTTGCAAGGCCACAAGAGAATGCAAAAAAAGTCCTCTCAGGCCACCGGTTTGAGTGATATGCCGCCAGTAAAAGCGTTCAGACCACAAGCCCGATGAAAAGCCCTTTGGCTGAAGTTCAGTCATTGAAGAAGCGAATATCTTGCAGTCGGGTTCTAGCAACAACTGCCAACCTGCACAGCGCAATGACAGTGCGAGATCGATATCAGCCAGTTCATCACCCACCGCGACGGGTAATCCTCCACCAAATGCCCGGAGCGCGGATTTTCGATAAAACGCTGCTTGAAGCAGTGGACCAAGCGTTGTCGATAACGAGTCATTTGCGGCCCGAGTCGAGCGACAAATAATCCTCCTTCCGCCGCGGTCGTAGCCCACACCAGCAGCTAGTAAGCGTTCGTGGTCTTGACGGTCGTAGATTACCGGCGTAACTGCTGCTACACGCGGATCATCGAAATGAGCCAGGGCGTGCTCCATCCAGTTATGACTGGCTTCGCAGCCTGTTGCTAGAAGATGTACGATCGGGGCACGAGACGCCGAGATGCCAAGATTGATGCAGTCGATGAGACCAGTGCCTGCGGGCGCTTGGAGTATTTGAATTTCCCCCTGGAGATGGTACGGGTCGTTGTAGGGAGTATTCAGTACTACCAAAACCTCACATGTATCCGTTCGACGTTCTAACACGGAGAGCAACGTGGTTTCCAAACCCTCCGTATTACCTGTCACGGGGATGATGCACGCGACACTAAACACAAATCACATCCTGTAAGCGCGACCAAGAGAGGTCCTATCGGTCGAAACTAAGAGTCGGGTTCTGCGTGTTGTAAGCGTAAACGAACTGTTACCGCATGTTCGTTAGTTTCGACCGCAAACTGGTGGCGTGTTTACCCAAACCCATCTTGGTCAATTATGGCAAGCCGTAAAGTTTGCGCAACTTCCGTGGCCTGACGAAAAAGAATGACAATTTGATGAATAGGCCTAGTAACTCACAAAATGCGCAAGGCATCGCCTCATAGCACAAGCTATTGTCTCACCGGTATTTTTCGTTAGGCCATCTAAATAGGTACTCCACCTGATCGAAGCGCATTTAGGCTGCGGAAGCGAAGGTGTGTTGCATATCAAGGTAGTGATTATTGTTGGCTTGAAACCAGTCGTAGGCCAAGTCGAGCAGCTCCTCCAGCGTGCGACAGCGGT
>DATJYL010000110.1 GCA_035499655.1 Pirellulales bacterium | reverse complement strand
GAGAAAGGCCAGCGGTTGGGCAACGCCTGCAAATCGTTCGCCAAAACATTCCAGTTTTAGGATACGCTCCACCGTGCCCCATAACAGGAGCACAGAAAGCACATGCACTACGAGGTTGAACACGTGGTAGTAGGTCGGGTCGAGGCCGCAGAAATAATAATTCAAAGCCAGACTGAGATTTACCAACGGCCGCCCGCTCGTGGATGTTCCCGGCGACGGGTTTAATGGACCGGGACGCTGGGCGTCGCCAAATAATGGCCAGACTCGTACAATCGAAGGATTATTTACTACGCTTGTTAGATCGTCAAAAACAAAAGGTGAATCTAGCGCGCGACCGTACACAGTCCACAACACGCAACCTAATAGCACTGCCCCTTCCAATTTTGACCACCGGCGCAACTTCCCCAGAAGCGACCGTTTTGTGGCTGGCGTCATTAGGGTGTCGCCTTCCCCCTGGGCACCCACGCGGAGGGCAGCGTCGTGGATTTGAGTTCGGGGCATGGGGCACAAAGTGGGGAAGTGAGTGGTGAAGCACACAACGGTTAAATAAAAAACCCTGCGGCCGGTTGGCGACCGCAGGGCTGGAATGTGTTTCGCAGTTGCGAAGCCCTTACGGCCGCACCTCCCGAATAATAATCATGCCTACGATCGATCGCTGGATCGACCGGCGGGCAATTAAGTCGAAGTGGTAACTGTTGGCGTGGACCATAACGAACTGACTGCGTCGCAATTAAAAGGAATAAACCTCTTTCCAACCATATCTTTGCCAGTGCGTTCTGTCAACGTTCCGGCAAAGTTTGAGAGGGAATTTGTGAGGAATTGCCCGGGGGAGTGGAGAATTTCTGCAACGTGGACTGATAATTGGCCAGCCAAGCTTCAAACTTTTGCAGGAATTTGGTTTGGTCCAACCGCCGGCCGTGCTCCAAAGCCAGCGCGGCTTCCTGGAGCGCTTTGTCTGGATCGTTCATCTGTGAATAGGCGATGGCCATGTTGGCGTAGACCTGAGGGCTGTCAGGCCGATAACGGAGCGTTTCTGCGAATTGCTGCAAGGCATCGGCGTATTCGCCGCTCTGGGCGTATTCTATGGCCAAATTGTTGTGCGCTTCGGCATATTTTGGCTTGAGGCGAAGAGCAATTTGGAATTGCTGAATGGCTTCCTCCCGACGGTTCAAAAGAGAAAATGCTTCGCCTAAATGATTGTGCGCCTTGGCGTACGCCGGCTGCAATTGGATGGATTGCTGAAACTGCTCAATGGCGTCTGCATAGCGATGGACACTTGAAAAGGCACCGCCCAAAGCGGCATGCGCCAAGTAATCGTCGGGCTGACGATCAACGGTCACCTGCCAGAGCGTAATGTCGTCTTTGTATTCCGCCAGCCTTTGCCGGCCGACGAAAGCCAGAAACAAGGCAAGTGCGGACACCGGCATCATTATGGCCACGGCTGAGAAGGTAATACCACGCTGCTGCTTGCGATGGGCATCTGCCTGAAGCGCACGGCGCTGGAAAAGAATGAACACGCCCAATACTACCATGGCCACTAACGCCGCCAACGGCAAATACATGCGGCGTTCCGCCGCAACCTCGGTGACGATTGGCACCACCAAAGTAGGAGACAAAATGATGAGCACCCAAGCGCCCAGGTAGCCCAGCCAATTTCGAAGCCAGAGCAAAATACCAAAGCCAAGTGACAACAGAGCAACCACAAGAACATACGGCCACGCGCCCAAAAAAGTTAAGTACGGGATGTGATAGTGAATTGTCAGAGGCCACGGCCAGAAAACCAACTTTAAATAGATCAGCAGGACTTGGGCCTGGGTAAACCACCAAATGTAAGCGGGAACTCCCAGGTTAAAGCCGGCCGATTCGGAACGAGGGCCATTGGCATTGAGGTAAAAGAGGAAGCCCCAACTTAAAAACATGCCAATATACAGCGGCCTGGATTGCCGCCAGGCCCGACAAAATGTTCCGGCGATAAAAGTGCGATCGAACAATAACACCATGATCGGGGCGGTGGCCATGATTTCTTTGCAGGCCATGCCGGCCCAACAACACAAAATAACGAGCGACAGCCAGAGGTTACGCCGCCAAACAGAGTTTGCTTGCCAATAACGCAAGCTTCCATACAGTGTGGCGAGATAGAAAAAACCAGCCATCAACTCCGAGCGCTGCGTGACCTCGACCACGGTTTCCGTATTCAGTGGATGCACGGCCCATACTAGCGCGATCCCAAGCGCCAACGGCCACGCTGCGCGATTGAATTTTCCACCGAAGCAATCCAGGCACAGAGTACGCCGGATGATGGCCGACAAGCAGAGGGCCGACAACGTATGCACGAGAATGTTAAAGAGATGGTACCAGGCCGGCTGAAATTGGCCGAAGTAGTAGTTCAGCGCCAACGATAAATTCACCAGTGGCCGTCCGGAAGTTGGCAGATCGCCAGGGGGATTCAACGGTCCAGGGTGTTGAGCATCGCCGATTAAAGGAAACAATTTGACAATGGATGTGTTTTTGATGACGCTGTCGGAGTCATCGAAGATAAACGGCACATTTACCGCAGGAGCATATAAAGTCCAAATCGATGCGCTGAGCAGCGCAACGGTGGCGGCGATCCAGGCTCTTTCGACCCATGTTTGCCGCGCTGGCAAAGCAGTTGGGAGTAAAGGTTGCGTGGAGCAGACGCGGGGGATCGGCTTTTTTTTGACGGCCATGAATGGATGCGGTGCACGAGACGATTCAGCCTGAGTGCTGCGAAGCTGTTAGGGAAGGAGCGTTGGCTTTTTTGCGAGCCAGGCTAAACATCATTGAGAGTACCCCGGCGGAGTTGGGGACGGCGCTGACGAGACATTTTTTTGTGACCCTTGCTCCGAGGCCTGGTATTTGATCAACCAATTGTCAATTTGCTGGGCTAATGCCGTTTGGCCCTGCGCTTGGGCTTGCTGCATTGCTTTCCTCGCTGTAGCCAGGGCATCGTCAGATCGGTTCGCTTTGATATAGGCATTCGTTAGATTCTTATAGGCGCCCTGATTGCCCGGTTCTAGCCGCAACGCTTCCTGATAATGTTCGATGGCCTCATCCGTTCGACCCAAATCAGCTAAGGTAGCGCCGAGATTATTATGGGCTTGGGCGAACGACGGATTGAGTTGCAAAGCATGGCTGAATTCGTCGATGGCCTCCGCTGACCGTCCCGATTGTCCCAGTGCAATTCCCAAATTGTAGCGGACTTCCGCATTGTCCAGATTCAGCCGCAGGGCTTGTCGATAGTGCTCAATGGCCTTCTGCGGCTGATCCAAATGCAGGTAAGTATTGCCCAAATTGTATTCCGCCAAGGCATAAGCAGGGTCCAAATGCAGAGCCTGCTGGTAGTGTTGGATGGCATCGGACACCTGGCCTGCATCCATCAGGGCATTGCCCAAATTGGTTTCCGCGGAGGGAAAGTTGGGTCTCAGCAGCAGCGCTTGGTGGAAATGTTCGATGGCCTCTTGTGGACGCTTAAGATTTAATAAGGCATCGCCCAGATTGTTGTGAGCCTCGGCATAGTTGGGCTTAAGGAGCAGGGCTGTTTGACAGTGTTCGACCGCTTCCTGGGACCGGCCAATCTGATCCAATTCCGCGGCCAAATTGTTGTGGGCCATCCAGCAGTTTGGATTACGCTCCAGGGTGGTTTGATACAGCGTGATGGCGCTGGCGTACATGTGGCTTTGTTGCCAACTGAGCCAGGCCATGGCGCCCAGCAGCACCAAACACAATGCTTGGCCGACGTGCTGCGCCGTTGGCGGTAAACGTCGAACGGCCAGCGCGATTCCCGCCGACACCGGCACAATGATTCCTAAACTGGCCAAATATTGAAAGTGATCGCAAACAAATGTGTATAGAAAAATGTACGTTCCGAAAAAACCCAACAGCGGAAATAACGTGCCCACGAAAAACAACAGGGCAGCCAACGGCGAACGCCACCGCCGGTGAACCAACCATGCGCCCGCCAGCACCAGCAGCAAACCGACCACATACAAGTATTGCCACGCTTGGCCCGGATCGATCTCCCAGCGCGGGTAAATGAAGGTCAGCTTCGTGGGCCAGAACATTTTGCCGGCATAAAACCAAACGGCTCGGCAGGAAAGCAAACATTTTTGGGCCAGGTTGAGCGTAAACTCCGTCCCTTGGGCGCCAACGTAAACGCGCTCGTACCAGGCCGTGAATGCACCCCACAACAGACTGCAGGCGAACCAGGGGAGCAGCGGCACAACCTCGCGCCGCCAGGCCAGCTTTCCGCGCTGCCACCATAGGATCACCAATAACGCGGCCGGCAGACTGACGGTAATGGTTTTAGATAACAGCGAAAGCACAAACAGGGCCAAGGCCAGTGCATAGGTTGATTTGCGGCGGCTGGCGTCGAAGTGCAAATAGGCCAGCATCGAACCGAAATACAACATGCCGGAGAGGGTGTTTTTTTGCTCCGTAATCCAGGCCACGCTTTCCACCATGACCGGGTGGACGGCGAAAATGGCGGCCGCCAACAGTGCGCCGGGAATTTGCAAGCGCCGCAGAATCAAATACACCAGGTAGACCGAAATGGAATGGAACAGCACGTTGGCCAGGTGGTAACCCAGGGTGTTGTCGCCCCATAATTTGTGCTCGATCCAGAACGCCGAGTGCAACAGCGGATAATACGTTTGCACGGCGCCCCACTGCGTCCAAATGCGCCACAGGCCGCTCCACGATTGCAAACCGGGACTGACGACATTGGCGTCGTCATCCCACACGTAGCTTCCCCGCAGCGCCGGTGAATAAACGAGGCCGACAATGACGGAAATCGCAACAATCGCCGCCGGAGCGTACCATTGCAAATAGAAAGGCTTTGCGGGAATTGGGGAAACAACAGGCCTGAAATCGCGATTTTGTTTCTTCCCCTTCGGCATAAATCTATTTTGATTTGTGCGGCGCGCAAAAAAAGCCCCCGGTCCATCGACCGGGGGCCAAATGATTGCGGAAATTATCCCCTGGTTTGCCCAAAGTCAATTTTTTTTGCGAAAACGAGCCGTGCCGGCCAGACCCAGCAATGCCAGGCCGCACAGCACTATTGACGATGGTTCAGGAATTGCCGTGGCAACAGGCGGAGAGGTAACGATGACATTGTCAACACGGTCGGTGCCAGTCGAGGCGACGGTTCCACCACCGATCGACGACGTTGATGCGTCTGCCAGTCGGAAGTACAGCGTTGCCTGGTTATCTAAAGTGGTGGTACTGCTTAAGTCCAAAAATCGAGTGTAGGCTGCGGTGTAGGTTGATACACTCCAAGCCGGACTATTAAGAAGCACGGTATAGTTGCTTAAGATCGGGGTGAAAGTACTTCCGTCGGTGCTGTATGAAAGAGTGAATGTACTCGGTCCAGTGGAACTGCCCGTTTGATCCCATTGAAAACCGATGCCACTAAAGCCGGTGGTTGACACTTGAAATTGCCAATAGGAACTAGTGGTCCACGCATTTCCACTGTAGGAATGCGAAGAAAAATTTCCAGCTGGAGAATTGAGGCCGCCAACCCCGGACGAAGAGGCTGACCCAGCGCCGATTTCAGGCGAAATTGGCCCAGACGTACTGGGCTGACTGGTTTCAAACGTCCAATCGGCAATGATCGATGCGCTGGCTAAAGAAGTCGACAAGCAAACTACGAGCGCAATAGAAAGCGCAAAGAAAACTTTCCTCATGATGCGGGTCCCTTCAAACAAACGGTGTAAGAAATCACTTATTGGGCGATAGATGACAAATCATTGGAAGCAGCCTCAGTTCTGTTCACCGTTGTTGCAAGCCTTCGCGCGTTCCGGCGTGAAAACTTGCGGACCCTCTTCTCTGGCTCTGTTGTGTGTATTGGTATGGTCGCATTATTATCCGGCAGTCGAGTATCTGCAAGTATTTTGTAACGATTTTTGAAAATATAATGACAATAACTTTTGCGGACTACCTCATTAGAGTGGATTGGGAACTTTGCGCCCCGACCACTGAGGGATTTTTCCCGTGCTTTTTAGAAAATTGCAGCCAGAAGGCGTGGCTAAATACGCACGCTACTAAGCCGAGTGGCGATTGCGGCGAACAGAATCGCGCGCTGGGTTGCTGTGGATGCTCGTCGGTGAGGAATCGGTTTGCGCTTCGTCGTCGAAATTGTCTTGCGGGTCAATGTCGACGTTGTCATCGAATTCGTGGTGAACGTCCGCTTCGAGTGCGCTTTCTGATTCAAGGTTGTCATCGTTGCCTTCTTCTTCCTCGGCGGCGTCGAAGGCAGCTACTTCCTCGAAATCACTTTCGTCGGCCACTGCATTGCGCTCGTCATCCCATTCCTCGTCGCCTTCCTCCTCGCTTTGGTCGCGCTGAGATTGAGCGATGGTCGTTTCTTCTTCCGGCTCTGGCTCGGGCAGGATCCGGTTGCGCTTGATTTTAGGCGCGCTGGCCACGCTCAAATCCGTGGGAGATGCAGACCACGATGCAGAGGCTGCCGTCGACGCTCCACCTGGCGAGCTTTTCACGACCGATGCGCCGGAGGTAGCTTCCGTTTGCCCGCTCATCGCGGCCCATTGCTCCAGCGTGAGCAGCACTTCGCGGGCTTGCGAACCGTTGTATTGGCCGACAATTCCGTCTTCGGCCATGTAATCGATCAGCCGGGCCGCACGGCCGTAGCCAATGCCCAGTGCGCGCTGCAAAAGGGAGCAACTGCCGCGCCCTTCGCGGATGACAATATCGACCGATTGCTCGTACAGTTCATCCCGATTTTTGAAGCGGTCGGCATCGCTGCCGTCGCCGGCTGCCGCGGGTTTCAATTGCACCAGTTCGGTGACAAATTGCGGCTGGGTGGTGCCCACGCAATCGAGAATGCGATTGATTTCATCGTCGCTCAGGTAGGTGCCCTGGCCGCGCAACAGCGTGCTGGTGGCGGGCAGCAGGAACAGCATATCGCCGTTGCCCAGCAATTTTTCCGAGCCCATTTCGTCCAACACCACCCGGCTGTCCGTGCGGCTGGCAACTTGGAAGCAAATGCGGGCCGGCAAGTTCGATTTAATCAGCCCGGTAATGACGTCGACCGTGGGCTTTTGCGTGGCCAGCACGAGGTGGATGCCGACCGCGCGGCTTTTTTGCGCCAGCCGGATGATGTGTTGCTCCACCTCCTTGGCGGCGGTCATCATCAGGTCGGCAATTTCGTCGGCCACGATCACGATGTACGGCAAGTGGCGCGGAATGGCGGCGCGTTCTTCGTCGGTTTCCGGCTTGAGGCGATCCATCAACTCTTCGTCACCCAATTGGTTGTACACACTGATGTGCCGCACGCCGGCGCGGGCCAGCAGGGCGTAGCGTTCTTCCATTTTTTCGACGGCCCAGGCCAGAATCGCCTCCGCCTTGCGCATGTCGGTGACCACCGGGTGCATCAGGTGCGGCAGATTTTTATACGGGCTGAGCTCGACCATTTTCGGATCGATCATCAGCATCCGCACGTCATTGGGGCTGCGGGTCATCAACATCGACACGATGATCGAATTCAAACACACGCTTTTGCCGGTGCCGGTGCGGCCGGCAATCAGCAAATGCGGCAGGGACGCCAAATCGACAACCATGGGATTGCCGGCGACATCTTTGCCCAGGTACAGCGGAATGCGCATTTTTTTCGCGCGGCCGTTGGTTTCTTCAATCACTTCGCGCAGTCGCACCAATTGGCGATCGTTGTTGGGGACTTCGATGCCGACGGTGTTTTTGCCGGGGATAGGAGCCACGATGCGCACGCTGGGAACCCGCAAGGCAATGGCCAAATCGTCGGCCAGGCTGGTGATTTTTGACAACCGCAGCCCGGCTTCCAATTCGACTTCATACTGAGCGATGACCGGTCCGGTTTCGATTTCCACGACTTTCACCTTGAAGCCGAAATTCAGGAAGGTTTTTTCCAGCATTTTGGCCTTCAGGCGAACTTCTTTTTCGTGTTCCTCCAAATGCACGCTGTCGCCGGGCAGCAGCAAATCGAGCGAGGGGAATTCGTATTCAATCACTTCGTCGGTGCGGCTGGCGGCCGCGTCGAGCTGGTGCAGTACTTCCTCGCGCTCATCGTTTTTGCCCAAATTGCGAATTTTCAGGGCGTTGGCCAAACGGGCGCCCAAGCTCGCCGGCGCGGGGGCGGCCGGCTGAGCTGATTCCTCTGATGCTGATTCATGTTCCTCATCCTCCTCTGCATGTTCCTCATTTTTGTTTGCCGCTTTCGTCGCTGTGCCAGATTTAATGGCTACAACATCGTCCACCTCCTCTTCTTCGGGTTCCTCGTTCTCGTCGTTTCCAGAAGCGCTATCAAGGCGTTTGCCGCGAATCACGACAGCGGGTTCATTATCCGCAATGTTCACATCGTCCAAATCAGTTTGCTTCCGCTGGGGAAGCGCCCAAGTGCGGCCCGACATTTGCCCGGCGGCAACCAGCACGAACTTTGCCGGC
>DATJYL010000109.1 GCA_035499655.1 Pirellulales bacterium | reverse complement strand
CGTCCCTGTGGCCAACAGCGGCGAAACGCATCCCAGACGAGATACGAACTACCGACTTGCTTGGTTCCATCCGATGAACCAAATTCCGACATGTCGTTGCAAATCAAGGCATGCAATCAGCGGCTGTCTTCAGCGGCTAACAATCACTGTAGGCCTGCCGCGGCGCAAGTGTCAACCCCGTTTGAGCCGTCGGGAACTGGAACCATGAGGATCGGCTTTCGACCCTAACGGTTCGCTAGCATATTAAGCCGGTATAAAACAATTCGACTGCACGGGTTCAACCGTTTGAAGAGCAGTCGCGTAAAATCGTGCGGAAATGCACAGGGCCGGGCGTGACGAATGTCGCTAGCCCGCATCAGCGAATTTTTCCGGCATGGCGAAGATGGGCGATGACTTCGTCCGCCAATGTCTCGGCATCTTTTTTGCTGGCATCCAAGTGCAGTTCAGCCTTTAACGGGGCTTCGTAAGGATCGTCAATACCGGTAAAGCCCTTCAATTCGCCGGCCCGGGCTTTTTTGTACAGACCCTTGGGGTCGCGTTTTTCGCAGACTTCGATGGGGGCATCGACAAACACTTCGATGAAGTCGCCCGGCTTCAAACGGGCCCGAACGGCATCGCGGTCGCGGCGATAGGGGCTGATAAAGGCGGTGAGGGCGATCATGCCCGCCGAGCAAAACAACTCTGCCACGGCGCCAATGCGGCGGATGTTTTCTTCCCGGTCCTGCGCCGAAAAGCCCAGCCCAAACCGCTTGCTGAACTCTTCGCCATGCCGCTCCTTCAGCAAAGCGGGCGAAGCGTTCAGGCCGTGGCGTACGTTGTCGCCGTCGAGAACAAAACTGCGATGGCCCAGCGAGTGCAATTTGTGATCGACCAAATTACTGATCGTGCTCTTGCCGCAGGCGCTTAAGCCGGTGAACCAGACCACGCAGCCTTTGTGCTTATTCAGCGCTTCGCGTTCCTCGCGGCCAACACTGTGCTCGTGCCAATGGACATGAACTTTTTCGTCGGACATGGCTGCGCTAACTCCTGGGGACGATATAATTGGGCGAGTTCGAGAGAGATGGATCATATCGGACTGGGGATACCGAGAAAAGGGGTTTGGGTTTCCGCGGGAGGGTGCTGTCATGTTTGATTTTGCCTCCAAATTTCGGCAGGGGCTAAGTTATCACGATTTTCTGGCACGCCACGGGACCGAGGAGCATCGGCGGCGGTGGGCGGCGGTTTACGAGCGCGTGCAGCTTGCGGCAGCGCAACGGGAAATTCTTTCCGGTTTTGTGCGGCCCATGAAAGTGCTGTGCCTGGCCGGCGCATGGTGCGGCGATTGTGTGAATCAATGCCCCATTTTCCAGCGATTTGCTGAGGCAGCGCCGACGCTTGCGATTCACTACTTCGATCGTGATGTCCATGCAGATTTGCAAGCCGCCTTGCGCATTTGCGGCGGGAGCCGGGTGCCGGTGATGGTGTTCCTGAGCGAGGACAGCCAATTCCTGGGCCTGTACGGCGACCGCACCTTGGCCAAGTACCAGCAAATGGCCGTGGATCAATTGGGCCCCGCGTGTCCTAGTGGAATTGCACCGCCGCACCAGGCATTGCTCGACGCTGTCACGCAAGAATGGCTTAACGAATTCGAGCGCATGCAATTAATGTTGCGGTTATCTGCACGCTTGCGGCAAGTACACGGCGATTGAACGGACGAAAAAGCGCACGGTTGGTGGCGAATTAGGGTGGCGGTGGATGCGTGAGAGGAGAGTAATTTATGCATCATGCTAGCAGCGATGGATGAAATGGCATGGTGTTGTATCACGAGCGTCGCTATCATCGCCGCCCCCGCATCTTGTAATTTTGCGATGCGTCGCATCGCGTGATTTGCGGAACGGATGACCGCCGCGTCGTCAAGGAGGACGATCGTGGAATCGCTCAAGCCAATGCTGTTGTGCATCGTGTTGGGAGGCGTGGGCTATGGCGTGTACGTGGCATTGAATCACGTGCCCCCGCCGGAAGCTTCGCCCGTCGATTCGCCTTGGAACAAGCCGACGGGCATGGATGCGGGCGCTCCGCGCGAACCCGACGCCAATTCTGCCGGCTCGGTCGGCAATTCTACTGGCGGAGGAATGGCGTCGGGCATGTCGACCACGGCTAACCCGTGGCAAGGCCAAATTTCAAGCGGCGTAAGTGCCATCAATGCCGCGCCGGCCGCAAACGGCAACTCGCCCGCACCGGGCATAGGGAACAATCCGATGGCCAGCGCCGTAAGCAATCTGCCCTTCGGTATTGGTTCCAGCGGCGGGCAAACGGCTGCCGCAGCGCATTCGTCATCGGCGCCGCCTCCATTGGTCGACATACCACAGCAGGCCGGGGCGCCTTCCGCAGCGGAAAGTTTGCCGGCGGCTGGGACGGCCCAGCCCAGCGCGGTTCTTTCGCCCAGTGAAGGATCACCGCCAACGGCCGCGCAACCGCCAGCTAGTGGGATGCCAGCCGGAGGCATGCCGGCCGCAACGTCGAACTTTACTGCACCCAACCAAACGCAAGCCAATCCGGCCACTGACGCACAAGCCCGGCACGATTACGACGCCTCCAAACGCACGGTCCTCACGTATTTAAACCGGGGTCAGTTGGTTGAAGCGCTGCGGGAACTTTCGCGGTGGTACGATCAACCCATTGTGCCGCCGGAAGATCAGCCACATTTAGTGGAGTTGTTGGGTCAGTTGGCGGGCACAGTGATATATTCTCGCGATGCCTGGTTGACGCCGCCGTATGAAGTGCGCGTGGGCGATTCGCTGGAATCGATTGCACAGCAGTATCAAGTGCCGTGGCAATTGCTGGCGAAAATTAACGGCCTGCAAAACGCGGACAGCGTGATGCCGGGGCAGAAGCTGAAAGTGGTTCCGGGGCCGTTCCGCGCACAACTGAATGTGCAACAAGGTTGGCTGACGCTGTTTGTCGACGGCCTGTACGCCGGCCGGTATAGGGTTCAAGTGAATGGACCGTTGGCCAAGCCCGATGGCGATTATCCGGTGGTGAAATTCGCCGCCGGCCAAATGGGCGCCAGCCCAAGCGGAGCGCCGTTCATCAGCTTGGGAGGCGATTTGCACCTGCGTGTGCCCGACGATGCCCTGCCGCCGGGCGTAAATGCGGTACGCATCAGCCGGCAAGACATGAGCGACGTGTTCGACATTCTTTCCGACCGCTCGCAAGTGACGATTCATCGGTAGATGAGAGCTAGCCGTGGACGGGCCACTCGGCACGAGCCGGCCGATCGGATATAGTGCGACGTGAATGATGCTGCGTCATTTCCGATCCATCTTTTCGCACGAACTACATCTTCTTCGTAGTCCATGTACGACCGAACGGCTTTGATGGAACTGGTTCGCAGCCGCGCATTGCGGTTTGGCGATTTCACGCTGGCCTCCGGCAAAAAGGCTACGTACTACCTGGACGGCAAGCAGGTGACGCTGAGCTCGCGCGGCGCGCTGCTGGTGGCGGAAGGAATGCTTGATTTGCTGGTCGCGCACGGACCGTTGCCCACGGCGGTGGGGGGCATGGCGATTGGGGCCGACCCCATTACGGCAGCCGTCATCACGGTGGCGGGCCTGCGGAACATTTCGTTGGCCGGCATTCTGGTGCGAAAGGAACCCAAGGGCCACGGCACCAACAAATATGTGGAAGGCCCTGTTCAGCCCGGCGACAGCGTGGCGATTGTCGAAGACGTGGTGACGACCGGCGGCTCCTCGCTGGCAGCCATCGAGCGGGTGGAACAGTTCGGGCTGAAGGTGACTTGCGTGCTGGCGATTATCGATCGGCTGGAAGGGGGTGCGAAAGCGTTTGCCGAGCGCGGCATTCAGTTCGCCAGCTTGCTGACCATTCGTGACTTTGGCATAGAGCCGCCCTCGCCTTGAGTGCCCACCCGGGGCCGTTCCGCTTGCAGCGGGGAGAACGGGTGAAGTATGTTGGAAGGAAGGGAGTGGTGCGGAGGCCATGGGCGGCGGGAAGGTGAATTTATGATGCGGGGTCGAATACATCAGCTTTCCGCGCCGCGCTACCGGGAACGGTGGCTGATGGTGCTGGGAGCGATTCTTCTGGCAGTAACAGCAGTAATTCTATTTGCCGGGAGGCTGTGGGCGGCCAGCGACAATGGTTCTAACTCCGGCGGAGGCAGTGGAACCCATGCCGCGGCGGCAACAGCCGGTGCAACAATAACAGACACGACAACCGCCAACGCCGGGGCCGTCGGAATCACGTCTAATTTAACGCCCGAGCAATTGTCGGCCCGCATCGCGGAGCTGATCGAGCACTTGGGAGATGCGCATTATTTAGTGCGACAAGAGGCACAGAACGAATTGTATCGGATCGGTCCGGAAGCGTATGACGCATTGACGATGGCGGAGAACAACCCTGACATCGAGATATCGTCGCGGGCGAAATACCTGGTGCAGGCGATCCGAGTGCAATGGATTCATAGCAGCGAATCGCCGCAAGTGCGGCGGATTTTGGACAAGTACGAATTGCAGGATGAGGCGGGACGGATCACGGCGCTAAAGGAATTGGCTTTTTTGCGGCAGGACGTGGGCTTGGCCCCGCTGTGTCATTTGCTGCGGTTCGAAAAATCGCCGGTGGTGTCAAAATACACCGCCATGTTGATCATCGGCCAGCCGGAGGGGGCCCCGTCTGCGTGGGCGGAGCGGCAGAAAAATATCGAAGCGAATTTAGCGCGGAATTCCGGGCCAGGCGCGCAATGGCTGCGGGCGTACATTCATTTTCGGAGCGATCCGGCGGGCGCAGCAGCCGAGGTCGATAAGTTGGTGGACGAGGAACTCGCGGGGCTGGCGCCGTTTGCCAACGAGATCGAACGGCAGAATGTGCTTCAGTTGGAACGCAGGTTGGTTAAGGTGCTGGAGGAAAAGTTCAATCGGCGCGATCGGGCCCTGGACGTGCTGCAAAAACAGACGCCGCTGGTGGCCAACGATCCACAAGCGGTGCCCGATTTTGCCGATTTATTGGTGCAACATCGGGCCTGGAAACTGATCGACGAGTTGGCGCATGAGTCGGAAGGGGCGTTTAACAGCGACCCGGCATTGTTGTATACGCTGGCCCATTCGCGTCGAGCCCAGGGGAATACGAAGGAAGCGGACGAGCTTTCGGAGCGGGCGTTTCAATTGGTCGGCAATAAGCTGGAAGATCACAAGGAAATGGGGAGACAGGTGTGCCAGTTGGGCCTGTTCGACGCGGCGGAGCGTGAATATCGGCATGTGATTAAGTCGTCGCCGCAAGACACGACCTTGACTATCGAAACTCAATATTTATTGAGCGAAATGCTGCACGACCAGGAACACGACTTGGAAGCGGCCGAAGTGTTGAAAACCGTGGTCGACGCGATGGACAAAGACGCCACGGTGTTGCAACGGGCCAAGGAATATGAAAACGAAATCCCCGACATTCTACGCGGCAACATGTATTTGTTTTACGCCTGCCACGCC
>DATJYL010000108.1 GCA_035499655.1 Pirellulales bacterium | reverse complement strand
GCTGGTACAGCGGCGCGCGTGCGAGAAAGCATTCGGCTGGCGAGCGATTCGCTATCTGGTGCGCGGCGGTTGATTGCGGCTCCGACCGCCAGTGGTCCGGCGGAGGAAGAGCTTGTGGCGGCGGAGCTTCGCACCGCGCTTGCGGAACTGGGAAAAGTGGTGGGAGCCGTGTATACCGACGACCTGCTGGACCGCATTTTCAGCCGCTTTTGCATCGGCAAGTGAGGTGCGCGAAGTAAAAAACGCACTCATTGCGGGTATTTCTCGAGAAAAAGCGGATCCTGTGGGTTGATAGCCGCTGCGGCGTGACCTAGAAATGTATAGCGAAATCGCGGGGTAAGGCCAGTTATTTCCGTGGATTGCGCGTCACTCACCTAGTCGATATTCCAGCATCCAAAATTGAGGACCCGATCATGTTCGATAAAGCAAAACGCATCTCCAGCTTTTTAGTGATCCGCGGCCTGTTGGCCTTGGTATTTGGCGTGCTGGTGCTGGCACTGCCGACTCTGGCGGTGGTGGCTTCGCTGATTTGGGTGTTTGCAATTTTTGCGATTGTGGATGGAACTTTTGCCGTCGTGGGTTCTTTGGCCAGTCACGACACCTTTGACGATTGGTGGCTGCTGCTGTTGGCGGGCATTTTTGGAATTATGATCGGTGTGTTTACTTTCGCCCGGCCCGGCGTGGCGGCGTTGGTGCTGGTGATCTATATCGGCCTGCGTGCGCTAATTAGCGGCGTGTTGGAAATCGTGTTTGCATTGCGACTGCGTCGCCACGTCGAAGGAGAATGGCTGTTCATCGTGGCAGGCATTCTTTCCGTGCTGTTTGGCCTGGCCTTGATTGTGTGGCCGGTGGCCGGATTGGAAGCCGTGGTGTGGCTGATCGGCGTGTACGCCATTGCGGGAGGGGCCATGCAACTAGTGCTGGCCGGACAGGTTCGCGATTGGGTACGGCGGATGCAAGACAAAAAGGCGGCAACGCCGTAATGTGGTCAGCGCACCGGCTTCATGGAGCGGCGGTAGGTTCGCAATTCGTCGAGTACGCGGTCGATGTCTGGCGCCAAAGGGGCTTCGAACGTTAACTTTGCGCCGCTTACTGGATGAGCCAGCGACAGTCGCCAGGCGTGCAACGCTTGCCGGGCTAACAACACGGTGTGGTCTTCTGCCTGGCGGCGAATTTCGCCGCGAGTAATTTCCGACCGGCCGCCGTATTGCTTATCGCACAGCACGGGGCAGCCGATGGACGCCAGATGGACGCGTATTTGATGCGTTCGGCCCGTTTTCGGCCTGAGGTGAAGGACCGCGAAGCCCTCGAATCGCTCGGTTACTTCGTACATGGTTTGCGCCGGCCGGCTGGAAGCGTGATCGCGGCGAATGGCCATTTTTTCCCGCTGGTAAGGATGCATGCCGATGGGCATGTCGATGACGTCGCGATCTTTGTCGCTCGCGCCGACCACGACGGTAAAATACTCTTTTTCCACCGTGCGGCGGGCGAATTGCTCGGCCAGCGCGTAGTGGGCAGCATCAGTTTTGGCCACGACCAGCACGCCGCTCGTGTCGCGGTCCAGCCGGTGCACGATGCCGGGCCGGGTTGGACCGCCGGCCGCGCTGAGCTGCTGTAAATGAAACGCCAAAGCGGCCGTTAGTGTACCGGACCAGTGCCCCTTGGCCGGATGCACGACCATGCCCGGAGGCTTGTTGATGGCCGCCAGATGCTCGTCTTCGAATAGAATTTCCAGCGGGATATTTTCAGGGACCGGCCCGGGGCGCGGGATTTCCGGCAATTCGAAGCGCAAGTGATCGCCGCCTTTGAGACGCTGGCCGGCCTTGGCCGGATGGTTGTTCAACACGACCGAGCCGGCATCGATGGCTCGCCGCAACTGGGCCCGGCTAAACTCAGGAAACTGACGGGCTAAGAAGACATCGAGCCTGCAACCGGAATGCTGCGGCTCCACAACGCGCTCGATCGGCGTGCCAGCGGACATGACGCTCCCGCAAAATGAGGTAGTGGGCCAATTTGAACATAGCCCGACTGTGTCAGTCGGGAAAAGCGGCTGTCGGAATTTCAAATTGTCCCACCACCCAAAATGACGAATGTCGAATGTCTAAAGAATGACGAAGCACGAATGACAAAAGATGACGGGCATTAGCTCACCGAGCTGTTAAAAATTCGTCATTTTGAAGCGCCGGCCGGAGGCGATTTTTCCGCAGGGGAAGGCGCTGGTGAAGGAGACTCCGTTCCGGGGGCCGGCTGAGCGCCCGACGGGCTTTCCGACAAGGCGCTGGGCAGTTTGACATCGCCCTGCGGCACGGACTGCGGCTCGTCCAAATTGAATGAGGGTTTTACGCCGGGGGCGCCAGGCTCGTTCTCGGCCGCGGGGGGACGGGGTTCTTGCTTGGCGAACCAATCGTAAAACTCTTTGACGGACGGTTGATTCAGGCGGTCTACGTGAGTGCGGGCAGCCTCGGCCAGCGAACTGTCCGGATACTCTTTGAGCAACTGTTGGAAATCGTCACGAGCGCGGTCCAAATCGCCCATCGATTCGTGGGCTCTTCCCAAACCGTACAGCGCCCAGGCGCGGAGCATGGGATCGTGCGTTTCTCGATCGACGGCGGCAAAGGCATCGGAGGCATTAAAAATGTTTTCACGTCCGGCCGGCTTGTTGGCATACAGCGCATTGGCGCCGTTGTCGAGCAGTATTTCGGCCTTCACCAGTTGCGCCAAAGTCGCGGGTTGCGTGCCGCGATAATCGTCAATGGTGCGCTGTAGTTCGGCTGTCATTCCGCCTTCCAAGGCGTCCAATCCGGAAACGAATTGATCGGACGCCGCCACATTTGCGCGCCGCTCCACCGAGCCGAGATAGGTGTATACCGCCAACACAATCGCTGCCGCCACCAGCACGCCGACAATAGCGCGCGCATACGGTTTGAGGCGCTGGCCGGAATGTTCCAGCCAAACGGCCAATTGGTTGGTTTGCAGTTCGTGGCGATGTTGGGCTTTCATCCGTGGATCGGTCTCCAAAAAACAGTACGGCAATCAAATTGGTGCGGTTCGGAGGCGATCCGTCGCCGCGCAGCACCAGCAGATTTTGCACCCAAAATGGGTAATCAAATAGTTTGCAGACTGGAGTATAGCGCTGATGGAAGAACAACGTCAAGACCGGCCCGGCCGTCGCAAAGGCGACCCAACCGCGACAAGTTGGGCCGATAGACAGTGGGCGTGTCGGCACGATAAACTCGCACGGCTTCGGCGTGATGTTGTTGTGCTATTTATTTCATGCACCCGCCGCTGGGCAAGCCCAGCGGCTAAATGGTGTCGGCCCTCGATTCATCTACACCGTATGTCACTCAACGCAGCTCAACGCGAGGCGGTGGAAACCCTTTCCGGGCCGCTCCTGGTGTTGGCTGGGGCCGGTACGGGCAAAACACGCGTGGTGACGTTTCGGATTGCCAACCTGATTCGGCAGCGCACGAAGCCGGAGCGGATTCTGGCCGTGACGTTCACCAACAAGGCAGCCAGCGAAATGCAGCAACGGGCCGCCGAATTGCTGGGAAGGCAGCGCAGCGGGCGGCCGGAAATTTCCACGTTTCATTCGCTGTGTGTGCGCATTTTGCGGCGACAAATTCAGCACTTGGGCTATCCGCGGCAGTTTGTGATTTTCGATCGCGGCGATCAGGAAGGAGCGGCACGGCAGGCATTGCGAGAAGTGCGGGCCAGCGCCGATCGGCTGCGCCCGGGCGACTTGTTGTATTTCATCGGGCGATGGAAAACGGCGGCTCTGGAGCCCGATGAGGCCGCAGCACAGGCCCAGACCGACCGCGAACATTTGGCCGCGACGGCTTATCGGCGGTATCAAGACGCGCTGAAAGCGGGTGGCGCCGTCGATTTCGACGACCTGTTGCTGCTGACGCATAAATTGTTCGAGCAGTTTCCGGCGGCCCAACGCACGGAAGCCCGTCGTTTCGATCATCTGCTGATTGACGAATATCAAGACACCAACGCCAGCCAGTACCGCATTGTGAAATCGCTGGCCGGCGAGCATGGCAATTTGTGCGTAGTAGGAGACGACGATCAATCGATTTACGGTTGGCGCGGCGCCGAAGTGGAACATATTTTGCGCTTTCAGCACGATTGGCCGGACGCCAAAGTAATTTGCCTGGAAGATAATTACCGCACCTGCGAAGCCATTTTGGAATTTGCCAACCGGCTGATTGCCTTCAACCGACAGCGGCACGAAAAAGTATTGCGGGCATCGCGGCCGGGGGGCTTGCAGCCGGTGATTGTGCAATGTCAGGACGAAACCGACGAGGCGGCGCACGTGGTGGGAGACATCAAGCTGCGATTGCAGAACCTGGCGATACAGCCGCGCGACATCGCTATTTTGTGCCGCACCAACGAACAGCCTCGGCCGTTTGAAATGGAGCTGCGCCACGAGAACATTCCCTACGTGCTGATTGGCGGGCAATCGTTCTACGATCGTCGCGAAATCAAGGACGTGCTGGCTTATTTGCGCGTGCTCGATCAGCCGCAGGATGAACCATCGCTATTGCGGATTATCAACACGCCGCCGCGCGGCATTGGGCAAACGACGGTCAAAGCGCTGTTGGAACACGCGGTGCAACAAGGCCTTCCGTTGTGGGATGTTTTGGCGGACCTGCCGCCGGAATGCAAATTGACGCCCGTTGCGCAGGAAGCGATTAGCAAATTTCGCCAGCTGATAGAATCGTATCGCAGCCGCGTGGGAGGCGAACCACCGGCAAGCCTGGCAACGCATTTGATTTCGCACATTCGTTACCAGGATGATTTGGCCCGGCAGTATCCGGATGTCAACGAGCAGCAATCGCGCTGGGCTTCGGTGCAGGAGCTGATCAATGCCTTGGCGGCCTTTGAAAAACGGACAAAAAAGCCGACGCTGCGGGCGTTTTTGGACGAGGTGGCGTTGGGCGAGCGCGACGAAGCGGGGGACAAGGAATCGAAGCTCAATCGAAACGCCATTGCGCTGATGACGCTGCACGCCGCCAAGGGATTGGAATTTCCGCACGTGTATTTAGTGGGCATGGAAGAAGGATTGCTGCCGCACCAGAAGTCGGTCGATGCGGAGAAAAATGGAGACCAGAAGGCCATCGACGAGGAGCGCCGGCTGTGTTACGTGGGCGTGACCCGGGCGAAGGATCGGCTGACCTTGTCGCTGGCGCTGTCGCGGCTGAAATGGGGCAAAAGCCGACCGACGGAACCAAGTCGGTTTTTGTACGAATTAACCGGCAAAACCGAAAACCGCGAAAAACGGCGGCCGGCAACCGGCCAGAAAAAACACACTGCCGGAAAGGCGCGGGCCGCAACCGCAATGAGACGGCCTGCCATCAAACAACGTTAGCGAAGGTCGCGCACCTGGCCGGCCACGACCTGATAGGTGCGCACAATATCGGCGCCCTCGCCGCTGCCGCCAGGGGCGCCGTCCGCGCCGTAGCTGACGAGCTCAAAAGTATCGGGCTCGATAATTTTATACTTAATCGGGCGGCTCCAAGCGTCGGTCGCCTGTTTCGATTCGGAGTTGGAAGCCGCCAGACCATCAAGCGCCGTGGGCAACTCGCGGTGTTGCTGCACGTACTGTTCAATTCGAGCAGCCGTCTGGTTAATGGCGGTAACCGTTTGATCTTCCGCTGAAACTTTTGAGCCGAATATTTGCACAAAAAATAAGCCGACGAAAAAGAAACTGAGGGCCAACGCGGAAGCCATGACGGAGCGGCGGCTGAACATTTTGCTGGGAATTCCGGCCCGCAAGCGAGCGGTTTTTCTGCCCGGCGTTCGTTCGGAACCGAAGGCCGGCATCGCACCTCGGGTGGAAGCAGGCAGGAGAGGCTGCGGCAAGGGAGGAAGATCGAAGAATTGTTCCCACTGAGTGCCGGAAAAGTGCTGCTGCAATTGGTAATAATTTTCAATGACGGCGGAGAGGGGGCGTACCTCCTGCTTGACGGTGCTGATTTTCAGATCGGATACGTCGACCCCGAGAAATTGCTGCACTTGCCGGAGATGCTGGTCGGGGGATTGCGTAAAATCTTCGTAGATCCACTTGAGCATCTCGCGCTCTTTGATCTTTTTTTCGACGAGCTGGTGATAACGCTTTCTCTTTCGCCATTCGGCCAAGCATTTTCTGGGTTTAATCTTAATTGTCGCCTGCACTCTTTCGGACTCATTTTTGATTGCAAACACGCCGCTTCTTTTGGCAATTTGCAGCGACGCGTAGGTGGCGAGCAGATTGCGGCGCGTGAGGTAAATAATTTTGATGTCTGGATTACGCTTGAGCCATTTCCAAACACAGCGGAAGGAGAAATTGTCAATTTGATCCGGAAACAGCTTAAACCCCACCGCCTTAATATCGTTCGAGTACGACGAAAACACGAACTCTTCGAGAAACTGCAGCGGCCGCGCATTGCGTAAAGCCAGCAGCTTGGCCGAATGCGGGTCGTAACCTTCGATCTCAAAATCAATGCGGCCTGGAACGAAGAGCTCGCCAAAGGAGAGAATTTGCGGGTGCTTGGCCAGCGTGTCGACCATCATCGACGAACCGGATCGCTGATGAGCCAACAGAATGAACTTGCGGTAGCCGCGGTTGGGGCCTTGCACCGCCTGGGGCCGATCGTGTAATAAATCGAGCGGCTCGACCTTTGCCGAACGGACCAAAGATTTGTACGATTCGGCTGCTTTACTTGGATGATCTGGTAGCATGTGTCGCCTCCTTGCGATCCACGCGCCGCGCTGGGCGGCTCAATCAAGTGCCGCGAATGTTACAATTTGGCCACGAGCAGGTGCAACCTCATTTTGTCAACGTGGCGGCTCCGGCGGGGCCGGTTGATCGCCCGGTTTCTGGCCGAATAGAAAGTGCATCAGGTCGCGGGTGCCGATCAAGCGGGGGCTGGAAAACATTTCGCCGGCCGGAAATCCTGCTGCCGTCCCAAGTTGCACCGCGAATGCTTGCACGCGCTTTTCAATTTGCTTTTCCGGCGCGGCGCCGAACTGAGTTTGATAGCAGCGGATGGCCGCCAGCTTGGCCTCCAACGTATCGGTAATATCGACCACAATGCTGCCAGCACCGGGAGGAACGCCGAAGGATGTAAAAGCTAGCGTGTAATAGAGGTAAGCCGAAATGGTGTGGACCGGCAGGCCGTCGAAATGTTGATCCCACTTCGTCAGCCGGGCGTAGAACACGCCCGCATCGGTAATTTGCATGGCCTGGAAATGATCGGGCGAAGCGAGCGGTGTTTTTTCGCCGAAGCCGAATACCAGCCGCGGCCGGTAGCGGCGAAAAACTTTGCCCAGTGCTACGCGGGCTTCGAAAGTGTCGAATAGCCGGCGATTGGGCAAACCCAACTGCACCCTCACATGCACGCCCAGTTTTTTTGCGGCGGCATCGGCCTCGGCCAGCCGCGCTTCCGGCCCAGGCGAGTTGGGCGTGGGTTCGCCATCGGTCAGATCGACAATGCCGACGCGGTAGCCCTGTTTGGCCAATTTGGCCAGCGTGCCGCCGCAGGCGATTTCGACATCGTCGGGATGCGCGCCCACGGCAATCACGTCGAGCGGTTTTTCGTCAGGCATAATTTAACGAGTCGAAAGAACGACTTTCATTTTGGCTTGACGGCGCTGAGCAAAAACGTGGGGTTCAATGCCACAAAACGCATGCTTTCCAACTGCTGCGTGCCACGGGCGACGTTGACCAAAAGCACGCTAACGTCGCCGGCCTGACGTTGGAGCCCGTCGCGCACGGCCGACAAATTTTCGATGCTGCCCACGGTGGCGACTAACCGCCCGCCAGGCTTGAGTTGCTTGTAGGCCAACTCCACAAGACGGGCAATTTCGCGGCCGCTGCCACCGACAAAAATGCAATCGGGCTGCGGCAAATTGCCCCACGCTTCTGGAGCGCGGCCGAGCACGGGAACCAGGTTTTTGACGCGGAAGCGCTGGGCGTTGGTTTTGATCAGCTCAATATCTTCGGGATCCATTTCGATGGCGTAGGCCGTGCCTTCGGCGGCTAACTGAGCGGCTTCGATGGATACCGATCCGCTGCCGGCGCCGACATCCCACACGACGCTTTTAGCGCCGATGGCTAATTCCGCCAGGGCCAGGCTGCGGACTTCGGCCGGCGTGAGCAGGCCGCGCTTGGGGCGCGATTGCAAAAATACTTCGTCGGGATTGCCAAAGCGACGCAGCGGCCGGGCGTCGGTCGGGCGGTCGGGGGTTTCGGGCCGCCGGACCAAAATCATAACGTTGAGCGCGGAGAATTGCTCGCGGGCAATTTCGCCAAGAGAGCCGTGCGTGACGCGCTCGTCGGGAGAGCCGAGATTTTCGCACACGTATGCCTGGAAATAATCGATCTGCTCGGCGAGCAATGCTTTGGCGACGGCGGCGGGTGGAAACGCTTCGCTGGTGAACAAGCCGACGGTGTCGGAGACGCGAATTTTTTCGATGACCGAATTCAGCGGATATGATGCGAGATTGGTGAGATAAGCGTCTTCCCAGCTTTCCTTCACACGGGCGAACGCCAATTGCATGCTGCTGACATGCGGCACGACTTCGAAGCGATCTTTGCCGAGCTTATCGCACAGGTAACGTGCCACGCCGTAAAACAGCGGATCGCCGGAGGCCAACACGGCAATTTTTTTATTGCCGGCTTTGCTGACTTGCTGCACGGCGTCGTCAAGATTGCCGCCCAGCGGCACACGCTGGTCAGTGACGCCGGATTTGGGGAGCAGGCTGAGCGTGGCTTCGGCGCCCAGGACGAGATCGGCTTCTTCGATGAGCCGGCGGGCTTGGGCCGTGATGCCTTCCAGCCCGTCGTCGCCGATGCCGATAATATGGATTTTCTTCATGCCGGTGATTCTACGGCATCGGCAATGAAACGAAAAGCGGCGGGAATAAATCCCGCCGCTGGCAATGATTCAAAGGCAAATTACCGTGGCATGCAGCGAAATTGCTTACGCCTGGAACGAGCTGCCGCAGCCGCAGCTTTTTACGGCGTTGGGGTTGTCAAACGTGAAGCCGCGCTTTTCGAGGCCTTCGTAGAAATCGACCGTGGTGCCGTCGAGGTACAGGGCGCTTTTTTTGTCGACCACCACGCTTACGCCGTGGCAATCGTATTTGGAGTCGGCCTTTTCGTCGTACTTCTGATCGAAGCCCAGGCTGTATTGGAAGCCGCTGCAGCCGCCGCCGGCCACGCCCACACGCAACAACGTAGTGGGTTCCATCTTTTGATCTTCGAGAATTTTCTTGACTTCTTTCGCGGCCCGTTCAGTGATGGAAACTGCCATGGCGGTTAAGCTCCTGGATAACGTGTGAAATTTATTTTATGGGCTGATTTTTCGCATCCGCAGATGTCTAAATTATACGCTGAAATATTGAAATGGAAGAGGGCATTTTTGCCACCGCCAAACGCGGAAATTTACGGCGAAAGCGGTTACGCCAGGCTGCCAAGCTTTCGCAGGCGGGTGACCGAGTCAACGACGATTTGAATGGCAGTTTCCACTTCTTCGGCGGTGTTGAACCGGCCCAGGCCGAACCGCAGGCTGCTGCGAACTGCGTCGTCGGAAAGTCCTAGAGCCCGTAGCACGTGGCTGGGCTGTGGATTGGCGGAGGTGCAAGCGCTACCGGAACTCACCGCCAGCCGATCCTGCATGTCCAGCAGCAGGGCTTCGCCGTCAACATCACCGAAGCTGAGATTGAGATTACCGGGGAGGCGAATCGCTCCGTCGCGATGTATGGACTGTTCCAGGACGGGGCCGTTCACCAAGATGTCGGGAAACTGTTCGGTCAGCCCGGCATACAGGCGATCGCGCAGCATCGCCAAGCGTGGCTGTTCCATCAACATTTCTTCGCGGCATAATTCCAAGGCTCGCGCCATGCCGACCATGCCGGGCACGTTGGCAGTTCCGCTGCGGAAGCCGTTTTCCTGCCCGCCGCCGAAAATCTGCGGTTCCAGCTTGACCAACGGAGCCCGTCGCCGCACGAACAGCGCGCCAACGCCCTTGGGACCATAGATTTTGTGGGCGGAAAAACTGAGCAAGTCGACTTGCAGATCATCCACATTGACAGGCATTTTTCCGACGGCTTGCGTGGCGTCGGTGTGCAGTAAGATTTTGCGCTGGCGGCACACGGCGCCGATTTCGGCCAGCGGCTGGATGACACCGATCTCGTTATTGGCCAGCATCACGCTTACCAACACGGTGTTATCGCGGATGGCGGCGGCGACCTGATCGGCTGAAATTGAGCCGGCGCGCTCGCTGCCGGCCTGCTCCACCGGCAGGAGCGTAATTTCGCAGCCATGATGGGCGAGATATTCCAAGGGATCGAGGATCGCCTTATGCTCGGTAATCACGCTGATGATGTGCGGCGGCCAAGCGTGGCTGTTCGACAAACCTTGTTTTGAAAGAGCCCGATCCGCCACGCCGCGCAAGGCCAGGTTGTTGCTTTCGGTCGCGCCGCTGGTGAAGACGATTTCGCGTGGCTGGGCGCCGATGGCCGCGGCGATGCTTTCTCGGGCCGCATCGACCGCCTCGCGGGCTTCCCAACCGTATTGATGGCTGGTGCTGCCGGCGTTCCCATAGTGCTCGCTGAAAAACGGCAACATGACCTCCAGCACTCGCGGATCGACGCGCGTGGTGGCGTGGTTATCCATGTAAATGGGCAAGTCAGCGGCCATGCGATCACGCAGCGCTAATAGGGCGGCTTCGGGCTGATGGATGATTGATGCGATCGACGGCTTTCGCATCAGCCAAACAAAGCGCGGAGGCAAAATTGGGACCACGATTCAAACCGATCCAAATCGGCCAGGAGCTCGGCCGCCGGGCGGAAACCGGCGTCGAGAATTTCGGCTTCGCGCGGCTCGACGGCGGGGCGCTGGACATCGAACAGATGAACCACGCCCAAATGGACCTGGCCGACAGGGGTTTGATCGTCGTTAATCAATCCTACACAGCGGCTGGCATAAGGGGTATTGATGATGACCTCTTCGTCCAGCTCGCGCTGCATGCCCTCGGCGTAGGGGACGGTTCCCTCGGCGGTGCAATCGTCGATAGAAATGTGCCCGCCGACGCCGACACTGCGTTTGCTGTGCAGGCGACTTTCGCCCATGCCTTTGCCGCGAGTGTATTGGAATAAATAGTCGCGGCCGGCGGCATCACGGTGGCGGAATATGACGTAGGGAATCAGTTGCTTGAAGCCGGGGTTTTCCTCCATTTCGCCCCGCGGCCGGTAACTGGTGTTGCCGGGACTGAGCAATTCGGCCAGATAACGATCGACATCGCAGGTAAAACCCTGGAAATAGCCCAGGCGGCGAAATAACTCGGTGGGGACGACCAACACGTGTTCGGTATGGACAAGGGACATGCGTGGAAGTGAGGGTTCAGGGTTCAGTAGATGATTGAAAAGGCAATATATCGCCCGGGCAGATAATTGACGAGGACCCCGCGCGAACTGCTCACCTTTCACTATATCATCGCTCTTACCGGTAGCCTCCCATTTTCAGCCCGCCCTATGCCCTGCTCCAGGCGCTCTCTCACACAATCAGCATGGCGTCGCCGTAGCTGTAAAAGCGGTATTCGCTGCGAACGGCTTCGTCGTAAGCCCGGCGGAGGAGTTCGTCGCCGCCGAACGTGCGGGCTAGCACCAACAACGTGGTTCGCGGCAAGTGGAAGTTGGTCAGCAAGCAATCGACGGCACGAAAACGATATGGCGGGCGAATGAACAATTGGGTTTGCCCTTCCCAGGGGCGCAAAACGCCGTCGGCCGCGGCGGTTTCCAACACGCGAACCGACGTGGTGCCCACGGCCACGATGCGGCCTTTATTTTTTCGAGCGGCGGTCAATCGCTCCACGCTGGCGGCGTCGATTTTTCCCCATTCGCTGTGCATGGCGTGTTTTTCCAGCCGAGTGGCTTTGATGGGGCGAAACGTATCGAGCCCGACGTGCAGCGTAATTTTCGCGATGCCGATTTTGGCGGCCTGCAAGCGATCGAGCAAATCGGGCGTGAAGTGCAAACCGGCGGTGGGCGCCGCCACGGAGCCATTGTGTTTGGCAAACACGGTTTGGTAGCGCTGCAGGTCGGCATCGACCATTTCGCCGTGCCGAATGTATTTGGGCAGCGGCACACGACCGATACGGTCCAAGAGTTTGAAGGCGGGGTCCTCTGCCGATGGCCGGGCCAGCCAGACCCCTTCGTCCGACTTGGCGACCAAACGCAATTGAACGTCTTCCCGAGCCATCCGATCAAGCAGTTGAATGGTTTCGCCGGGAGTCAATTTTCCGCGGGCTTTGCACAGTACTTGCCACGCGCCACTGGGCTCGGCGGCCAGAAATAATCCTTCCCAGCGACCTTTGGTCGAGGTGCGATAGCCGACCAGCCGGGCCGGGACCACGCGGGTATCGTTCAGCACCAAACAGTCGCCGGAGCGGAGCAGCTCAGGCAGATCGCGCACATGATGGTGCGAAATTTGCCGCCGCACGCGATCGACCAGCATCAGCCGGGCATCGGCGCGATTCGCCACAGGTTCCTGCGCGATCAGGTGCTTGGGCAAATCGTAATCATAATGGTCGAGTTCAGTAGTCACGGAATGTGCCGGCCGCCAGGGAGAAGTCGATTGGTAAAGTGGGTTTTGGAAATGGATATCGGGGCGGCTCATTTTAGCTAGTCGCCAGCGCCCCGCGCAAGGCTCCGAAAAGGGCAGATCTTGAAATCATCGCGGTTTTTCGCAGCGGCATGACCGATGATAGCAAGCCCCGAATGCGGCAGGATTGCGAAATCACCGGATAGAGCATGTTTCCGAACTATCTTTTCGCCATTGTAAAAACTTCGCTTGCTTGGAAAGGGCGGAATCGGTACATAGCCCACCGTGTGTTCGCCCCGACATCTCGTGGCGGACACGCGCGCCACGTTCGTGGCTTTTGGCCTCGGCAAGCCAAGTTCGTTGTTGAAATGGAAATGCCGCCTGCACGGGCTGGATTTGTGCCAGCGCGCAGCGGGCCTACAATGGGGCCATTGCCTCATTTGAAAAATTCCCTTTTTGGCAGCAGCTTGCATGTCGGCGTCGCGCCATGTACCCGTTTTGCTGGCAGAAGCTCTATCGGGGCTGCATCCTCAGCCTGGCGGCATTTTTGTCGATGGAACATTGGGCGGCGGCGGACACGCCAAAGCCTTGGCGGAACACGTGGGGCCAACGGGCTGCGTGTTTGCAGTTGATCGTGATCCCTCGGCTGTAAGCGCAGCGGAAAAAAATTTGACCGGTTTGCCGGTCAAACTAATTCAAGCCAATTATTGCAACTTGCCGGAGGTGTTCGCGGAACAAAACGTGACCACAGTGGATGGAATTTTGCTCGATTTGGGTTTATCCAGCGATCAATTGGCCGATGCCGCTCGTGGCTTCAGCTTCGAGGCCGACGGCCCCTTGGACTTGCGGTTTAACCCCTTGGCGGGTGAGCCGGCGGCACGGCTGGTCAATCGATTGAGCGCGGAACACCTGGCCGATTTAATTTTTCATTACGGAGAAGAACGCTTCAGCCGGAGAATTGCCCGAGCGATTGTCGAAACGCGGCATCACCAGCCGATCGAAACCTCGCGGCAACTGGCCCAAATCGTCCGTCAAGCGGTTCCGGCGGCGGCCCGGCAGCAAAGGATCGATCCGGCCACGCGAACATTTCAAGCGCTGCGAATTGCGGTCAACGATGAACTTAAATCACTGGAAATTGCCTTACGGAGGTTGCCCGATTGTTTGAAACCCGGCGGCCGGCTGGCGATCATCAGCTTTCACTCGCTGGAAGATCGCCGGGTGAAGGAAGCCTTTCGAGACGATCCGCGGATGCGGGCCATTTCTCGAAAGCCGGTGACGGCGACGGAAGCGGAAATTGCCCGTAATCCGCGGAGCCGCAGCGCCAAGTTGCGGATTGCAGAACGGGTATAGAGGGCATGGCGGTTGTTTAGGTGGTCCTGAGCATTGGTTGTCGTGGGCGTGAAGCGGAAGCGCCTCAAGGAGGAGGCAGATTATGGCACGGGAAGCCAAAATGGGGCTGATGTTCATCGGCGTTTTACTAGCGGTGTTCTGCGCGCTGTTGGTCAAACGACTGACGAAGCATTCGAATTTCCCCCCGATGAATTTGACTGCGGCAGCGAAGGGGACCGATTCCCCGAACCTTTCGCACATGCCGCCGCAGCCGACTCCGCCGACCTTGGTAACTCCGCAGGACGATAACAGTCGGCCGCCGGAATTTGCCATGAACAGCCATGAGGGCCTAAACCAAAATGCCGGGTCCGTGTGGAACAATCCCGCGCCGCGTCCGTGGCAAACGGAAGCAACCTCGCGCGATCACAATTCGCCGCCAGCTTCCAGCCAGCCTCCATCGTTGCTGGCCGAGCCGCTGCCAGTGGCCGATGGAAATCGTTACAATTCCCGAACCCCGGGTGAACCTGGTTCTCGATCGCAAGATGATCCAAATCGATCGCGGGATACCGTGACCCGATCTGACACACCAGTTCCATATCATTCCGGCTACAACACGGCCAGCGAAGACACGCACCCAACTCCGACCGCGGTCACCCCGCAACCGCAACCTGTAGCGGCTGTTGATCCGTTCCCACGCGTCACCGCCGCGGAAACACAACCCCATGCCGATTACAACTCGGGCAGCGAGCCGCCAAGGTCGAATTGGCAGGGGAATGCTTCAACTGCCGGCGACATCGCAAGAACAGAAAATCCACCGGTCAATGGGTTGCGAAGCATACCAACGAACATGACCGCGGCTGCTCCCACCGTCACGCCATCGGCAGGCATGTCCGCGGCCGGCGACGATCGATATTCGGCGCCGCCGGAGCCTCGTGTTGCGGTTCGCAATTCAACTCCCGGGTCCGAGTTCACGCCGCGCACTGTGCCCACCAACGAATACTTGCCGCGAAGCAACGCACCCGGCGATTTTCCGCAGCGCGACAGCGCCGTGGGTGATTTTACTTCGCGCGGGGCGGCATCCGGGGTAGTGCCCACCTCAACCGCGCCGCCAACAGGCATTCAGCGAGACGGCGACCAATACGCGGTGCAACCGGGCGATAGCTTTTGGATTATCAGCGAAAAGGCGTACGGCAGCGGCGGCTTTTTCAAAGCACTGTTCGAACTGAACCGTAAGCGCACCAAAGATTCCGACGATTTGAAAGTGGGCGAAGTGCTGACGGTGCCCGACGAAGCGGTGATTCGGCGAATGTATCCGGATTTGTGCCCCAAGCCGCGGAAGCTAACGGCCAGCCTGCAGCAGCGGATGGTTTCGGCCAACAGCCGCCTGCAAGGGGCGGGCCGAGTGTACACGGTGGTGGACGGCGATACGCTGTTCGAAATTGCCCGGCACGAACTGGGAAAACCGGCGCGCTGGGGAGAAATTTATGAATTGAACCGCGATGCCCTGGGCGACGATTTCGATTACTTACGTCCAGGGACGCAGCTAATTTTGCCGGACCGTCCCGGCGGCGCATCCGATCTACACGGCGATACCGCCACTCGCCAAGGCGATGCGTTGTATCCGCGGTAGCAGTCAATCGGCGGCATCTCGCGATCTGCGCTGGATTTCAGCCCCTCACTCCGCCCTCTCCCAAAGGGAGAGATTTTTGATCAAGTCTTTTAGCGCGCTTTTGGCTCCGTGGACGGCAAGTTGGCGATAAACTGATCCAGCGCCTGAAAGAATGCAGGCGTCCGCGGATCGTTGTGGTCGCTGCCGGGGATGACCACCCATTGCTTCGGCTGGTTGGCGGCATCGAACAGTTTGCGGCCCAGCGCGAAGGGGACAATGGTGTCGGCATCGCCGTGGAATTGCAATAGCGGGCCATGATATTTGCCGATGGCGGCCGCCGAGTCGAAGCGGGTTCGCATCAACTGCTTTACCGGCAGCCAAGGGTAATGGAAAGCGGCCACGTCGGGCGCACTGGTGAAAGTGTTTTCCAGAACCAAGCCGCGGGCCGGCGATTCGGCCGCCAATTGCACAGCGACCGCGCCGCCCAGCGATTCGCCCATCAGCACGATTTCGCTTTCCGGAATGCCGGCCCGCTGGGCCAACCACGTGCGGGCGGCCCGGCCATCGGCGATGATTCCAGATTCGGTCGGCACGCCGGAGCTGCGGCCGTAACCGCGATAATCGAACGCCAACACGGCAATGCCCAGCCGATGCAGTTGAATGAACAAATCTGCCCGATGGCTAAGGTTGCCGGCGTTACCGTGGGCAAACAGGGCCACGGCCCGCGGATGATCGCACGGCACAAACCAGCCGTGCAGGCGGGCGCCATCGGCCGCCTGAAACCAAGCATCTTCAAACACTAGGCCCGGCGGATTCCAATCGCCGTCAGGATACTTCGTCGGAAAGTAAAGCAGCGATTCTTCGAGGAACATCATCAGCACGATAACCAGCAAATAAGCGATCAGCAACAGGCGCGCCGCTTGCCAGACTCGTCGCTTGGTCAGATAAGCCACACCGTCACCTGCAGGATCGGGCCGCAGCCACGACTTATTTCAGCCCGAAATGGTAGTCCGGGTTGTGCGGATCGAAATCGGCATCGGTCAGGCCGGGATTGAGTTTCAAATTGACGTAAGTGTAACTTTCCAATAGCAGCGGCGGTCCGCCCTCCTGCTCCGGCCAATCGTAGGCCTCGTAATGCACCGGCACCATCAGCTCTTTGTCGATGAAAATTCGGGCGATGTGAAAAATGAAGGCCGAGCGCCGCTGGGGGTGCATCACGGTGATGGAAATGCAGGGCCGGTCGCCGACTTTCGCCTGATCGTTCCTCCAGACATAACATTCGCCATATTGGCGATCATGCTCGCCAACTTCGATCAGCTTTTTAGTCAGAGTTGCAATTCCCATATCGGTGATGGGGTACCGCTGCCCGAGCATGGCGATGGGTCCGCGTGGATCGAGCCACAGGGAACCGACCAGCGCCGCCGCTCCGCTGCCGGCGTGGCCAATGAGCTTGCTATCGTTAGCGCCGGCGACGTAAAGGGCTTCCTGCCCTTTGACGTCTTCAGGGGCAACGAACTTCATGTACACGCTGAAGGGCTGGCTGCGGATTTTAATGTCGCAAAATTGCGGCGGCTTTAACTGCCCCGCGTAACGCTCCTGCTTGACGACGGTGGCGGTGTAATCGTGGACGTTGTGCTCGATGTTTTCCTGCACTTGCCGGGCCAGCTCCAGTGCGGCATCGAGCGGATGCGCAGCGTTATCGAGGGCGACAGGAGAAGCATGATCAGAGGCGCCATTCGCCGAGGAATCGTGCCGTGGAAGATTCCAGTCCCAGCCTAAATGATGGCGAATGCCCACGTAGGCAAGCATGAGCGCCGCCGCGATCAACACGGCGCCAATGATTACACCGAAAACCTTGTTCATCCGATGCATTTTCCTCCCCAGGCTGCTTCGATTGTTTGTCGCTGGGGAGCATTTGGCAAGGGTCTGCCGAATGTCTGCATTTTTAAGCACAACGACCTCGCGCCCGAGCAATAACTCGAGAGCGAGGTCACCCTTGAATGTTCGACAAACGTAGTAAGCCCAGATGAGTTCGAAAACGAACTCAATTACTTTAGATTAAACGTGTAGTTTGGATTGCGGACATCGAAATCCGCGTCGGTGAGGCCCTGGTTAACCTTCAGATTCATGTAGGTGTACTCTTCGAGCAATTCGGGAGAGCCGCCCGCCTGCGCCGGCCAATCGTAAGCTTCGTAACGGATGGGCAGTTGCAATTGATCGTCGACGTAGATCCGGGCGATGTTGAACAAGAAATTGCGGCGCGGCACGGGATGCGTGACCTGGATGACCGTACACCCTTGACCGTTTACCTTAGCGCCCTGGAAGAATTGCACGTCGCATTCACCATATTGTTTGTCATGTTCGCCAACTTCGATCAAGCGTTTCGTTAAGTTCGCGATGCCAATTTCTGTAATCGGGTAGCGTTGGTCTTTCATGGCCATGGCGCTGTTTGGTTCGAGCGAGACCGTGCCGAATTTCCCACGCAGCGTGCCGGGCGGGGCATGCGCAAACATTTTGCCCTCGTTGGCCCCCTCGATGTACATGCATTCCTGTCCTTTTACGTCGGCAGGCCCGATGAAGCCCAAGTAGACGCTAAAAGGTTGTTGTCGAACCTTGATCAGTGCATATTGCGGATCGCCAACCTTACCGTTAATTCGCTCGCGCTTGACGATGGTAGCCGTGTAATCGCGGACGTTGGCATTGATATTGTCACGAATTTTGTAAGCCATCCTCAAAGCGGGCTCTAACGGATGTTCTTGTGCGGGCGCCTGGTTTGGCGCTGCTTGCGGAATCGTTTGAGGTGTCATGCTGTTGGTTTCGGCGACTTGCACTTGGGCACGAGTTGTCACCGCCGGCGACAGGACGATGAGCACCAAGGCCGAGCTCAACAGGGCCACCGTCAAACGCTTCAACTGGACGGGCGTGCCGCAAGAGGATTTCCGGGCCGCAGAGCGCACATTCAGAGATGGCATATATTCACTCCGTTGAATTTGCCGCGGTGCGGCGGTTTGTGTTTCCTACCGTGGGTAGCCGCTGGTTCGACCTGAGGTCACATTTTGGTTGGTTTGTGTTTGCCGCAATTACAATGAAAGGCCGCGTAATGGTGCCGCGATTGCGATGGGGCTATGACCGCGTTGTTCCAAGGGGTCAAATTGGCGAGCAAGTTTTATACCGACGGGCAGGAGCAGGTCGAGGCCGCTTTCAGCCGCTTATCCGCTGGACGTAAGTCCTTAGATGGAAGGTTGCTTAGGCGGTTTGCATAAAACGGTAAAAACGCGCAGCGCCGCTTCGCACATGCTGTACATCGCCACGATTGCTGGCAAGAATTACATATCGGTCGTAAACACCGGCCACGTTGCCCAGCCCGGAACTTCACCTGTACCGGAAAAATCAGCTCTTCCGTTTCACCCCGGACTACAATTTGGGTGGCGGTCATCCATTCAAAATCGCAAAAGAAATGCGGCAAACAACCCTGATGCCGGCGCGGTGGGTTTAAATTCGCGATGATATTTTCCACTCCGATCTATTGCTGCGGTCCGCTTATCCGTTAAACTTTTCCGCAATGACCGCCATTGAGCCGCGTATTTTGACGATTGTATCCCGCAAGTTCGGGCAAAACACCTACATCGCTTGGATGGATGGCCGTCACGATTGCCTGGTGATTGACCCGGGGTTAGAGCCCAAGCGAATTATCGAGGCGATTGAGCAATACGAATTGACGCCCTGCGCCATGCTCATCACGCACGGCCACAGCGACCATATCGGGGGGAACGCGGCCATGAAACGTCGCTGGCCCGATTGCCCCATCGTGATTGGCGTTCACGAGGCGGATAAACTTACCGATCCGAAAATAAATCTGTCCGCAAAGTATGGCGAACCGGTTGTCAGCCCTGCGGCAGATCGACTGGTCAACAACGGCGACGTGATCGATTACGCTGGTTTCCAATTGGAAGTTTGTGAAATTCCGGGCCATTCTTCCGGTCACGTGGTTTACATTTGGACTTCCAATGACCCGCGGATCGTGTTCGGTGGCGACGTGCTATTTGCCGGCTCGATTGGCCGGACGGATTTTCCCGACGGCGATTACGAGCAGTTGACGCTGGGTATTCGTGAAAAGCTGTTCACACTCCCCGACAATACGCTGGTTCTTTCCGGCCACGGTCCGGTCACTACCATCGGCAAAGAAAAGCAGACCAATCCGTTTGTAAAGCCGCTTTGACCCGTGTGACTGCCAAGACAATGTTCGCTTGGGTGCTGGCGCACGTGGCACGAATGCGAAAGCAGGCGGCGCCGGATCATCCGGCCTGGGTGACGTCGTCTACCGTGCCGCCGACGTGAGTTTCTTTTGCTGCGATTCCTGAGTCGCGGGCCACTTCGCTCACGGTAGTTGGGAACTCCAAAACAAAACGGCTGCCACGGCCGACTTCACTATCGACAGCAATGCGGCCGCCATGTTCTTTGATAATTTTCTGACTTACGGGCAGCCCCAGGCCGGTGCCGCGGGTCCCTTTGTCGGAAACGAACACCTGAAAGATTTTCGGCAACTGCTCAGCGGAAATGCCCACGCCGTTGTCTTCGACGATCACTTGCACCAAGTGTTGATCGGCGAGGTGCCGGGTGGAGACATCGACCCGGCCCGCGGGCCGCTCCTCGCAAGCATCGACAGCATTCGTGAGCACGTTAAGCACCGCTTTGTGAATTGCATCGCTATCCAGTGGAACCAGCGGCATGGCGCCGTCGGGGTTCCAATTCAACGATACATTCAATTCCGCGGCCCGAGCTTGCATCAGCTCGATCACCTCAGCAACGACCTCGTTCAATTGGGCTGGGGCCAAATCGGGCTCGCGCTCCTTGCTGAAGCTGAGCAT
>DATJYL010000107.1 GCA_035499655.1 Pirellulales bacterium | reverse complement strand
AATACCAAGGACGAATGACAAGGGACCAAGGACAAACGTCGCTCAGCCCCAAAATTGCCACCAGGGTCGGCTGGGTTTGGCGGCTGTTTTTCCACTGCCGGCGCTGGCGGCGACTAGGGCGCCGGTGCGCCCGGTTTTATCGACGGCGCCGCGCATGCGGGCCCGGGTCATGATGGCGCAATTAAGATTTGCGCCGGTGAGATTAGCCCCTTCCAGATTTGCCCCCATTAAGTTCGCGCCGCTCATATCCGCGGCGCGCAAATCGGTACCTTGTAGCACGGCGCCGCTCAAGTTGGCGCGCAAATCGGTGCAGCTCAAATCCGATTTGGACAGATCGGCATTGGAGAGATTGGCGCCGGCCAGCCTAGCGTAGCGGAGATTGACCTTGGTCATGTTGGCGGCGGAAAAATCGGCGCCGACCAAGGTGCAATCCGTGAGATCGGCCCCGGCTAAATCGGCGTGGGAGACATTGGCGGAATCGAGCGCCGCGGAGTTGAAAATGGCGTTGACCAGGTTGGCGTTGCGCAGATCGGCCTCGCGAAGATCGGCGTTGTTGACGATCGCCCCGCGCAAATCCTGACCCTGAAGGCTGGCGCCTTGCAAATGAGCGCCAGACAGTTTTGCGCCGGCCAGCGTGTCAGACTCCACTTCCAACAGGACGGCGCCTGTCGATTTGTGCCGGATCTGGATCATGGCCGCACCAAGACATAAGCCCTTGGGTGCTGGGACTCTCTGATCAAAAGATCGACGCGCAGCGCGGTTTCCCCGGTCCCGTGGCAGTAAAGCCTTGCCTCCCTTAAACTCGCCACCCCTTAATATCGCTCAAAGTGGGTTGGCAGGCAAGATTGGGTGGTGAAAAAGCTACCTTTTTTTCTTGAATCGGCTGGCGGCAGCTTAACGATTACCAACCCATGTACGTCCATAAATTCATCAACCAAGGATGCGCCCACGGGTTCCAGACCGGATAGGCGGCCGAAAGGACCGCCAGCGCCAACAGCAGATAACCCAGAAATCGTCCTGAACCCCAGGAAGACAGTTTGTCAACCGTGGGCAGAAGGGAAAATAACCACAGAGGCGCAAGCCAAAACACCCAACGGAAGCCGCTGGTGGAACCGCCGTAATTGCGTTCGTCGGCAGGCAGAGTAATGTAAAAGGCGATGCACACAACTGAAATCAGCGCGATGGCCAGTGCCGCGCCGGGCATCCGATAACCCTTGCTGCCGACGAGGAGCATCAAGCCTGGAATGGCCAGCAGCCACAGCGGCGTGAGCGAAAAAATACCGTGGTGCCCGACCAACACATGCAGCGCGTATTTGCCAATCGAGGGTTCCCCCTCGTCGATTCCCTGCGGCTGACGCCAATAGCTTTCCACCAGTTTTCCGTCGGTGCGGGTGAATTCGTAATCGTACCAGTTGTTGGTGTTGCCGCGCAGCGTGACGGTTTGGCCGGAGTCAAGCCTTACGTTGCCTTCGAAATGGCCCGGCGTATTGGCATTAGAGTTTTGTGGCGCAGTGTTTGTTGTAGATGCACTCGTGTCAGCGGACTGCGGCGAGGATTTTGGGGCCAGGGATGCTGTTTCTGACGGATGATCATGAAGCCGATGGGCATACGGCGGAATCAAACTGTGATGGGCCAACCAAGTCGTGGCGAAAAAGGCCGCCAGCACAATGAGCGCCGCCGGCGCATAAGCCAGCAGCGTTTGCCGAGGGGCTTTCCATAACAGGGCCACGGACACGAGCGCGAATAACGACAGCGCCGGCAATTCGCAAGCGGCGGTGAAGGCGGCAAAAAATCCGGCCATCAGAAAGTACCGCCAGCGGCGCTCGCCGTCGTACCAAATTCGCAGCGCTGCGTACAGCGTAATGACCGCGCTTACCGCAGCCGGCAAATGATTGTTCAACACCACGGCGAACGTCGTAAGAAACGTGCCGAACGTGGCGGCGGCCATCACAAAAATTCGTCCCCAATCCGTGCGGCCGTACCGCTCCAGCATTTTCGCCAACACACAGAAGTAAACCAGCAGGGGCAAAACGTTCACCAGCAACAACATGGCCCGGTCGATTTCATAGGGATTTGTGCTCAGCGTGGCTGGCTTACCCCGAACCGCGGCCGTGATTTTGTAAATGGCCCAATACTGCCCCGCATACAGCGTCGCCAACAGTGGCGGTTTGCTGCTGTATAAATGCGGCGCTCCGGAGGCATCGGTGTGCATGACCACATCGATGCAATCCCAATTGGGATACGTTTTGGGGTCGGTTACGTATTGTTCGATGGCATAGGTGCCGTTTTCCACCAGCGCGCGTACGGTGAGCCAGCGGCTGCGATCGTTGGCGCTGAGAAACGGCCGCTGCTTTTGCCAATCGGCCCGGGTCAGCTCTTCCAAATCGTGATCGGTTTTGCCTGCCAGTTGGCCGGCGGCTTGCAGTTTCTGTTTTTCTTGGTCGACAGCTTCTGACTTGAGGCGCTCCTCGGCCTGGATGACATTGACGGAATTGACGGCCAATATTCGGCCGGCCATCGTGCCGACCGACAGCGCGATCAAAATGGAATACACGCTGCGACGAAATTTGGCGGCGGAGCTGTCGTCCCGTTTCAAAGTGACGGGCGGAGGCGCGCCAGGCGGCCGAGCCGGGGCCGGCGGTTTAACGGCGGACGGATTGCCAGCTGCTGGATTCGCTGACTGCGGCTTCGGCGAAGGCAAATCGGTCGAACGCAACGGGGGATTCGGCCGTACCGGCGGAAATGAGGTGGGAACGTTGCTCATCAGATCAATGGTCGCTTCCTGTCCATTGCGGGTCGGGGGAAGTAGTTAGCTGATCGACGGCATGACGTTCGCCATTGCCGGCGCTGGAAGAAGTCGGCTTCGATTTTCCACTTTCGGCATTTTGCGGCAATTCGTTCAAGCGTTCGGCGATCGAATACGTGTCCGCATCCCGGCCGTAGTATGAAGTAATCAATTCGGCTAGAAAGCCAATCGACATCATCTGGCCGCCAAACAATAGCGCCCCCAAAGAATACAGCAGCGCGGGCCGATCGTGCAGCGGCGTCCAATTCCAAGCGGGATGCAATTGGGTCAATAACCAATAGACGGCCAGATATGCAAGCCCGCCCAGTCCACACAACACGAACAACAACCCGGCGGCGCCAAGGATATGCTGCGGTCGCTGACCAAACCCGGTGAGAAACTTGACGGTGAGCAGATCGAGAAAACCTTTCACGTACCGGCCGGCGCCATATTTCGAACGGCCGAATCGCCGGGGCCGATGTTGGATCACGACTTCCCCCACGCGAAAACCGCGCGCCGCGGCCAGCACCGGCAGAAAGCGATGCAATTCGCCGTATAGCCGTACCTCGTCGAAAATTTCGCGACGGTAACACTTCAGGCCGCAATTATGATCGTGCAAACGCACCCCGGTCATACGGCTGACCAGCCAATTGAACACGCGGGAAGCAAACACCCGGTGAGCCGGATCGTGCCGAATTTGTTTCCAGCCGCTGACGGCATCGTAACCCTGTTCCATTTTTGCCAACAGTTTAGGAATTTCGGCGGGATCGTCTTGCAAATCGGCATCCAGAGTGAGAATGGTTTCGCCCTGGGCCGCGCGAAACCCGGCGCTGAGCGCCGCGGCTTTGCCAAACCGCCGCCGAAAGCGGATGCCCCGCACGCGCGGATCGGTGGCCGCCAATTGGCGGATTGCCGGCCAGGAAGCGTCGTCGGAACCGTCATCGACGAAAATGATTTCCGCATCATAGTGCTGCGCGGCGATGACGGTAATCAGCTCGCTGTGTAAAGCCGGCAGGCTTTCCGCCTCGTTGAACACAGGGATGACGATGGAAAGCATTTCGGGAGGAGAGAGAAATAAAAAATGCGGATCGAGGGACGAGAGATTTCAAACAGAAGGCCACAAACGATCACAAACTTTTAGGATACACCAATTCGCCGCGGAATTCACTCACGGTTTGGCGGTTTTGCCGGCCTTCGTCAACGGATAAATAGCGGCGGCCAATGCGGCTTCGGCGGCCAGCCATACCAGCCGCAAGACAATCACCGCCACCAACGCCAGCAATTGACCTTGCTGCGGCATGAGTTGCTCCAGCCGGGGCGCAAGCAGCTGCAGCAAAACCACGTCGCGCACACCAACCCCGGCCGGCAACATCGATACAAATCCCAACACCACGGCCAGCGATACCGTGGCGGTGTCCAGCGGCAAATCGGTCAACAAATTCATGTTTTCGACGCCGATGGCACGCAGCACGGCCCACAAACTGGCCCCGGCGAAAATCCAGCCGATCGCAATGGTCGACCATCCGCATAGCAACAATTTCGCGCTGGGATGAATGAACGACGCCGCGGCGTTTGAATCGGACGAAATTGCTTCGCTGGCAGTTCGTTCCAACGGCAGCATGCGCAGTAATCGCATCAGTCGAACAAATACCACCGGCAGCGTTGGCAAACCAACCAACACCGCAAGCCCCAAAGCGCCGACAATCAACCACGTTTGTTCACGATGCGTGAACAATAGAATCATCGCGGCCACAACACCCCCCACGGCCATGGTGGTGAATGTTTCGTAAAACACGGCCACGACCGCCAGCGAGATTTTGCAATACGGGCGGCTAACCAGCGCGGCACGCAGCGCGATCACCAGCGCTTTGCCCGGAAAGTATTTGCCCAAGTGTCCGATGTAGTAAGCCCGTAATGCGTGCCAACGTGGAATCCGTTGGCCCAGAGCGATCAAAACACAATGCCAAAACCAGCCGCTGGGATACTGGCTGAGCAAATACAATAGACCGGCCAAGACCGCCCAAGCCGGATGTAGTTGGCTCGGTCGCCAACCGTTTTGGCGCAAATCGGTCAGGCCCGCCGCAATGGTCCGATGGCCGCCCCAAACGACCAGAGCCAAAACGCTCAATTTGAGCACTGGGAGTCCGAAGCGGCGAATGAAATTTCCCATGTGCCTATTTGGGAATGGATTGTGCGGAAAAAGGATTCGTCAATCTACAGAATTGGCTCTGGAGTTTAGTGCGGGATTGGCTGCTGCCCAATCCCTTTTTGCCCAATTCGACGTGACTCCTGGCTGGGAACCCCCCGTAGCACACTTCCAGAGGCTTGGGGCACTCGACCCCGGCCACCCAACCGATGGCACAGTCCGGCCAGATTGAAACAGGCCCACGACCCGGATCTGGTAAGACACCACCCGGAAAGGCAAAAAGATTGACAATCGCTATCTACTCTCAGTACATTGGTTTAGAGAGAGGCTTGGCGGTTCCGCCAGCGGATTTTTCTTTTTGCTGTCGTTTATCCCCAGTGATGGAGCCGTTGTGCCAAGACAATGGGAAATACGGAAAATGAACTTGGCTTGCGCGTGTCGGCGGTAAACCAGGTGACTGCCTAGTGTTGATGTGGGAGCTTGATGCCCAGGGGACATTTTCGATCGACAGGCTGAGTGCCGGCTTTCCAGCGGTTGCTGGGTGCGGAACAGAGATCGAGGAACTATCACATGGCCAAAATGGGGTCTGTCTGGGGAATCGACCTGGGCCAGTGTTCGCTCAAGGCATTGTTGTGCCGCGAGGGCGAAGAACCCGGCACGGTGGTGGCCGAGGCCTTCGATTTTATCGAGTACCCCAAAATTCTCGGCCAGCCGGATGCCAATCCGGTGGAGTTGCTGAAGGAAGCGCTGGAGACGTTTCTGTCTCGCAACACGGTGAAGGGGATGAAGGTGGCGATCTCGGTTTCCGGCCAAAGCGGATTGGCCCGCTTCATTAAATTGCCGCCGGTGGAATCGAAAAAAGTTCCCGACATTGTCAAATACGAAGCACGGCAACAAATTCCTTTCGCACTGGAAGACGTGGTCTGGGATTACCAACAAATGGCCGGCGGCAGCGTCGAGGAAGGCTTCGCCCTGGAGACCGAAGTTGGCTTGTTTGCGATGAAGCGCGATCAAGTGTACCGCGCCTTAAAACCGTTTACCGACGCGGGCATCGAAATCGACATTGTGCAGCTAACGCCTGTGGCGCTGTACAACTTTGCCACGTTCGATCAAATGCCGGAAATTCCGCCGACGGAGCAATACAATCCGGAAGACCCGCCCGCGAGCGTGATTGTTATGTCCTTGGGTGCGGGGATGTCGGACTTGGTGGTCACCAACGGATTTCGTGTGTGGCAACGGACGGTGAATCTGGGCGGCAACAACTTCACCAAGGCGCTGACCAAACAAATGAAACTGACCTTCGCCAAGGCGGAGCATTTGAAGCGCAACGCCATGAAGGCCGAAGACCCCAAGGCCGTATTTCAGGCCATGCGGCCGGTATTTGGCGAGTTGCTGGAAGAGGTGCAGCGCTCGTTGAGCTTTTTCCAGAATTTGGACCGGACCGCCAAGTTGGGCCGGGTGATTCCCCTGGGCAACGCGATGAAGCTCCGCGGTTTGCACAAATACTTGGCGCAAAACCTGGGTTTGGAAGTGGCGGAACTGGACAGTTACCAAAAGTTGAACGGTTCCGCGGTCACAACTTCCCCGGCATTCAAAGATAACGTGCTGTCGTTCGCGGTGTGCTATGGCCTATGCGTGCAAGGCCTGGGCTTGGCGAAATTGAGCACCAATTTGTTGCCGCGCGAGATCTTTAAAGACCGGATGATCCGCGCGAAAAAGCCCTGGGCTGTGGTGGCCGTCGCCACGCTCTTGTTGGGCTGCGCGTTTGGTTATCTGGCGCGGTGGCGCGAATGGAATTCCGCCCGCCTGGACGATTACCAACAAGCCTTTAGCACGGCGAAGCAGGCCACGAACATGGCCAACACCGCCGGAACCGATTTTAAGGCGGCCAAAGAGGACGACGCCAACAGCTACGATAAAGTGAAAGCCATCGGCCAGCGGTTATCGAGCATTGGCGAACGCCGTGTGGTGTGGGCGGAACTGCTGAAAGCCATCAACGATTGCCTGCCGCGCGATGAGAAGCCCCCCGACGATATTTCCAAACGCAATATCATTTATGTGGACTCCATCGATTGCGAAAAACGGCCCGACCTTACCGATTGGATTGCCGCGGCGCAACCATTGATGCCCACCGATGAAAAAACCAAACCGCCCGACGGGACGCCTGCAACTGGAGCGGGTACGGCCCCAGGCGATACCAACGCGGGGGCGCCAGCGGGTGCAACTCCCGCGGGGCCAGACGCCACTGCAGCCACCCCGCCGCCGGCGGCGCCCGCTCCCGACGGTTCGGCGGCGCCGGCAGCAGCGCCCGACGCCAGTGGCAACCTGTTGGATGCAAGCGGCCCCGGCGGGTGGATTGTGATGATTAAGGCGCACCACTACCACAACCATAGCGACGATCAAAACAGCGGCGCGGAATATGTCCGCCGCACCCTGCTCAAAGAATTGCGGGAGAAAAACGACATCCAGTTGGCCGACGTGGATGATAAAGGGCGGCCGGTTCCACTTTCGACCAAGGATTTGGGAATCGACA
>DATJYL010000106.1 GCA_035499655.1 Pirellulales bacterium | reverse complement strand
TCGGTAATGGCCCGCACTAAAAACCACCCGCACTCGGTGAACTTGATCGGCGGCAGCCTCCCGCCGGAGGATTGGAAATCGTCCAAGTTGGCCTCGATTTCGTTGCGGCCGTTTTTAATCACTTCCAAGTAGCGAATTTTCTCGCGCGTGGAAAGGGTTAGGGCGATCTGCAGATCAACGGTTTTTCCTTCGTCGGCCTTGAACACGTAACCGGGCAACTCCCCTTCCACGTTGGGCCGAATAAGCGGGCCGTTCGAAATAGTGACCCGGCCGGCCCGCAGGGCATTCCACCATTGATCCCAGGTGATTTGGGCTGCGCCGGTTTGGTTTTTTGGAGCGGTTTCCGATTCCGTGGATGCTCGCACGGTGTTTTCGCCGCTCTCGTTCACTGCGGATTCCACATTCACATACACACGGTTGTAACCTACGGGATTATTGTTGAAGCCCGAGCCGCTGCCCGCCGTGGGCGGGATGCGTAATCCGCAATTGAGCAGATGGTAATAAATTTCCTGCGACCAGCGGCCATTGCCAAACGGCTTGGGAAACAATGTTACATCGCGCGGCCAGCCGCCGGCTTCGTTGTCGACCATGCCTTCGCGCTCCAGATGCCGATTGGCCAATTGGATCGAATCGACCTGGCCGGCCGCAATCCAAATCGGCAAATCGCGGGCGAAAAATGCGCCGGCATCGACCCAGGCGTGTTGCTCCTTCCGGGCCTGTTCCACAATGGGGAGCCAAGGCAGGCTGCCCAATGCGGTGGCTAGTTTTTTGTCACCCGTGACGGCAGCGGCATCCGCTAATTCCAATGGCTTTTCCAGACGGAACAATCGGAGCGTATTGCCGGGGCCGCTCAATTCGCCCCCCGTCAAGCTATAGAAAAACGTGCTGTCGAACTGGTAGATGCCCGCCGCATTGGCCGCTGTTTTCGGCAGACCATCTGGGGGTTGTTTTGCCGCGGCTTTCGGAGCCGGTTGTTGAGCCGGTTCGGCTTTCTTATTCGACCAGCTAATCAGCGGCGTTACGTGTACGTCGTCGGCCAGCATCAACAATTCCAAATCTTTCGCGGGCCGATCGACATCCAAATCGCCGCTGTACCAGCCTTCCTTGGCCATGTCGACAAACCGCCGCAGCTCAATGGTTTTGGTGTCGTCGGCAAAATTTTCGATTTCGAAATGTCCGCTTTGCTCTAAATACTCGGAGCCGCGTTCGATCACAAATTCGTAACCGCCATTGGGGAGCCGGAGCGCGATTTTATCAAAGAACACAAAATGATCGCCCAGCGCAGGCACACCGGGGGGTTTTACAGGCTTGCCTTGGGCGTTTTTCAAGTGCATCCGTACCGCCAACGGCTGGCCGGTGTCGCGGTCAACCACGTGAATTTCCAATTGCCCACTGGCGCGCACTTGGGCGGCGGCGTAAACGATGAGTAGAAACAAGAACGGGCGGAGCAAAAATCGCATGGGTCGTGGTGGTCTCGGTGTCTGTGTCTGGTGCATCGTTAAAAACCAGAACCGATGCAACCAGACACCTAATTCTCAAGCCTAGCATGAACGGACGCCCAATTTCACTTGTCCTTGCTCAGACAGGCCGCTACGGCCTAAAATATCTAGCCGGAATTGGTCATTGGGAATTGGTCATTGGTTATTTCGCACCTACCGCAACCCGCTTTGAACTAAGTGCACGCACGAATCCATCTGCATGGCTGACGATTATTACCAAACCCTGGGAGTCGCCAAGAACGCCTCGCAGGCCGATATCCAAAAGGCCTACCGAGCCTTGGCGCGCAAACACCACCCCGATTTAAATCCCGACGACAAAACCGCCAAGGAAAAATTTCAAAAGGTGCAGGCCGCCTTCGACGTGCTCAACGACACCAACAAACGGGAATTGTACGATCGTTATGGCAGTGCCTTTGAGCAGGCGGGTGCCGCCGGTCCAGGCGCCAGGCCACGTGGCCAGCAATCCTGGCACGCGCAGGAAATGCCCGGTGGGTATGAGCAAATTGACCTGGGCGATTTAGGCGACATTTTTGGCCAGCGCTTCGGCGGCGAGGGTGGGGGCGGCAATCCGTTTGCCGATTTGCTGGGCGGTTTTGGTCGGAAGCACGCTGGCGGAAAAGGCCGACGGGGCAAAGCGCCGGAACAACCAGGATCTGACGTCGCCAGCGAAATCGAAATTCCGTTCCAAACGGCCATTCAAGGCGGAAAAGTGGAAGTTGGCGTGCAGCGGGCCGGGGGAAAAATCGACCACATCGAAGTCAAAATTCCCGCCGGCATTCACGGTGGCGCAAAAATTCGGCTCCGTGGCCAAGGAGGACCGGGCCAAGGAAATGCCGCAGCCGGTGATTTGCTGCTGACCGTCCACGTGGCCGCGCATCCGCATTTTCAGCGCCGCGGGAACGATTTGATCGTCCGCGTACCAGTGACGCTGGCCGAGGCCGTGGCTGGAGCCAAAGTCGATGTGCCGTCGCCCCACGGGACTATTTCGCTGCGAATTCCGCCTCGCACCAGCAGCGGCGCGCGGCTGCGAATTCGCGGCCACGGCGTAAAACTGAAAAACGGCGCCACGGGCGATTTGTACGCCGAAGTGCAAATCGTGTTGCCGCCGCTCATCGACGACGCCGCGGCCGAAGTCATCCGTAAGCTCGACGAGGAGCATCCGAGTAATCCGCGCCATGATTTACGCTGGTAGATGTGGTTAATGACCAAGAATCACTAATCGTAAATGACCAATGACCAAATCCCAATGACCAATGATGTGGCTCATTGCTAACTGTCTTTGTTGGTCATTCGTGCTTGGTCATTGGTCATTATCTTTTCCTACCTCCCATGCCCGACCAATCTTTCCCCAAACAGTTGCGGTTACGCTCGCGAGTTGATTTCCGGCGGGTGTATGAGCGGCGCTGCTCATTGGGGGACGGATTCGTGCGGCTCCTGGGGCGGCTGAACGAGCTGCCTCATCCTCGCCTGGGTTTGTCCGTTTCGCGCGATTGCGGCAACGCCGTGCAGCGAAACCGCTGGAAACGATTGCTGCGAGAAGCGTTTCGGTTGTCGCGGCCAAAATTGCCGACAGGAGTGGATTTTATCGTCGTGCCCCGCGCTACCGACCCACCAAAATTGAACGCGCTTGCCAAGTCGATCGTCGATCTTTCATGGCGCCTGGCAAAGCGTTTGAAGCGTGAGGCGGCGGCAAAAAGTCGGGAGGAAAGAAATTCTCGCGCACAGACGCGGAGCCGCAGAAATGATGAAGAGTGAGTTTTAATCTTTGGGATGATCACCTTCTTTGCGCTTGCTGCTTTTTCGTCGGGGTTTGGTCGGTTTCTTCTCGGCCGCACTGTCGTTAACCGTGGGCGGCGATTCGGCGGTAGAATCTGCGGCCGACAGGTCCAATGAATGGCTCGGCATGTTGCCCGGCAGGATCCAAATTTCGTCGAATAAATCGCTTTGCTCCAACAACACCCCGTGGTAGCGCACCAATTCCAACGTGGCCAGAAACAGGCCGACCAGCGTGGATCGGTTGGTGTGCGGACGAAATAATTCTGTCATGGCAAGTTTGCCTTGTTCGCGCAATTGCGCGTGAATGCGCTCCATGTACACGTGAATGGGCGTGTCGTCGTAGACAATGCTGGAGGGACCCGCCGCCGCTTGTTCGCGCAAAATCCGGCCAAAGGCGCTGACCAAATCCCACAGCTCGACTTCGTGAATGGGCTCCTCGGCTGGGTTGCGCTCCCGCTGCTGCAGTTCGCTGGACAGCCGCGGATAATGCTGCTGCCATTGCCGGCCGCGCTCGTCGAGCATGCTGGCGGCATCTTTGAAACGTTTGTATTCCAACAGCCGGCGGACCAAATCTTGCCGCGGGTCTTCCAGCGGTTCTTCCGCTTCCTGCTCCGTGCGCGGTAGCACGCTGCGCGATTTCAGCTCGATCAACGTGCTGGCCAATTCGACAAATTCTCCCACGTCGTCGACGTTCAACTGCTGCAGCACTTCCAAGTATTGCAAAAACTGCTCGGTGATGGGCGCGATCGGGATGTCGGTAACTTCCACCTCGTGTTTGCGCACCAAAAACAGCAGCAAATCGAGCGGCCCGCGAAATTCGGTGAGTTCGACTTGGAAGGACATGGCGGGGGTGGCTGGTAGTCTGGTGTCTGGGTAGATGGCACGCACGCTTATTGACCGCAAAGCGCTGCACGTCCTATAATCCGCGATTCGGCTACGATCGACAATTGCTAATTGCTAGTTGCTAGCCGCTAGCAGCCCAAAAAAATGAAAATTCACGAATTTCAAGCCAAGCAAATTTTTCGCGATGCTGGCGTCGCTGTGCCGCGGGGCATGGTCGCCCGCACGGCGGACGAGGCCGCCAAAGCTTTCCGCGAGTTGGGCGGCCCGCTGGCCGTGGTGAAAGCCCAAATTCACGCCGGCGGGCGAGGCAAAGGCAACGTGAAAGGCAACCCACAGCAGCGCGGCGTGCAGTTGGTGAAATCGGCTGACGAAGCCGCCAAGGTAGCCGGCAATTTGCTGGGCAAATCGCTGGTCACGATTCAAACCGGCCCGGAAGGTCAAACGGTTCGGCAAGTGTTGGTGGAGGAAGGTTGCGAGATTGCCCGCGAATTGTACCTGGGCATTTTGGTCGACCGAGCGATGGCCGGTCCGGTGCTGATCGCTTCGCCGGCCGGCGGCATGAACATCGAAGACGTGGCCGCCAAAACGCCGGAGCTGATTTTCAAAGAGCCGTTTTCGCCCGATGCCGGATTGCAGCCGTATCAGGTTCGCAAGCTGGCCGAAAAATTGGAATTGAAGGCGGGCAGTGTTCGCTCGGCGGAAAAATTTCTGCGGTTGCTGTGCAAAGTGTTCGTCAATAAAGATTGCAGTCTGGTGGAAGTGAATCCGCTGGTGGTGACGAAGTCGGGCGATTTACTGGCGCTGGATGCCAAAATGAGCTTTGACGACAACGCCCTGTTCCGCCACCCGGAACTGACCGAGCTGCGCGACATTGCCGAAGAAGAGCCGACCGAAGTGCGGGCCCAAAAGGCGGGGCTGAGTTACGTGAAGCTGGACGGCACGATCGGCTGCCTCGTCAACGGTGCTGGCTTGGCGATGAGCACAATGGACCTGATCAAACTGCACGGCGGCGAGCCGGCGAATTTTCTCGATGTTGGCGGCGGCGCAAATACCGAACAAGTGACCGAAGCGTTTCGCATTTTGCTTTCCGACAAGAACGTGAAAGGCGTGCTTGTCAACATTTTCGGCGGCATCATGCGCTGCACCACGATTGCCAATGCGCTGGTCGAGGCCTACAAATCCGTCGGCTTCAATGTGCCACTTGTCGTGCGACTGGAAGGAACAGAAGTGGAAGAAGGCCGCAAAATTCTCGCCAACAGTGGCGCCAACATGATCGCGGCGCAGGGTTTGACCGATGCAGCAAAAAAAATCGTAGCAGCAGCGAAGTGAAATATCTATGAGCATTCTCATCAACAAATCCACGCGCGTCATTTGCCAGGGCATTACCGGCAAGGTCGGCCAGTTTCACACCAAGGGTTGCAAAGAATACGGCACGAAAATGGTCGGCGGCGTCACGCCGGGCAAGGCGGGGGAAACTGTCGAAGGGTTGCCCGTGTTCGACACCGTGATGGAAGCCATCAAGCAAACCGGCGCCGATGCCACGATGATTTTTGTGCCGCCGGCGTTCACGGCCGACGCCATTTTGGAAGCGGTCGACGCGGGCATCAAAACCGTCATCGCCATTACCGAAGGCGTGCCTGTGCTTGACATGGCCCGCGTGTATCCGATTGTGAAGCGCAGCAATTCGGTGCTGGTTGGCCCGAACTGTCCCGGTGTGATTACGCCGGGCGAGTGCAAAATCGGCATTATGCCCGGCTACATTCACACGCCTGGCAAAGTGGGCGTGATGAGCCGCAGCGGCACGCTTACATACGAGGCCGTATGGCAACTCACAAATTTGGGCCTCGGGCAATCGACGTGCGTCGGCCTGGGGGGCGATCCGATTGTCGGCACGTCGTTTGTCGATTTATTCAAAATGTACCAGGCCGATCCGGGCACGGAGGCAATTTTGATGATGGGCGAGATCGGCGGCACCGCCGAGGAAGAAGCCGCCGCCTATGTGAAGCAGCATGTGACCAAGCCCGTAGCCGCGTTCATCGCCGGCCGCACGGCCCCGCCGGGCAAACGGATGGGCCATGCCGGGGCCATCATTAGCGGCGGCAAGGGCACGGCGGAAGAAAAGCTGGCCGCCCTGAAAGCCGCCGGCATTGAAATCGCCGAAAGCCCCGCCGACATGGGTGCCGCCGTGCAGCGAGCGATGCAACGCAAGAAATAACGTAGACATTTAACCGCAGAGGACGCGGAGAGGACAGAGGAATCAATCCAATCAGTAGGACAACCCAATTCGGGCCATCAACGTGCTGGGCAGGTTCTGGTCAGGCAAGAAGTTTTGATATTCCAACTGTCGACCGAAGACGTAGCCGATTTCGGCAAAGCCGTTGAGGCTCAGGTTCAAGCTTTTGTGCTCGACGCCCAGCATCACGCGGTAATCGCTGTAGTTCAGAATGTTGTCCACTCCGCCGGTTTGCTCGATGGCCCATTGCCCGCCGCCGAACTCGCCGGCGATGTAAATCCAGCGCTCGTACATGGGATCGCACACCACACGGTAAGCGATGCGCGGTTTGGGGGTCATCAGTTCGAACCGCGTGTCCGCATTGGGGGCCCAGATCACGCCGCCCGCGGGCACTACATTGGCATTGAGCCGACCCCAATAGGCGGCGCCGACAGCGATTTTCAAATCGGGTGACCACGTGTAGACGATGACGGCATGCGATTCCAGACGGAACGCTTGCGCGCCGTTGGCGTTTTGATAATCGCTGTGCCAGCCGGGCGTGACCATGAGATCGGCTAACCAGCAATCGTTGATTTTGCCCAGCCAGTGGAATTCCAAATAGTCGTCATGCACCGTGGGGGGCAAATTGAAATTCGGCGCATCGAGCACCCAGAAATCGGTGCCGGGTTCAATCAGCAGCGGCGAATCGCGCGTGGGGCACGGCACGCCGAACACGCCGTAAATTTCGGTATCCTCGGTGCCGATGCTGTTGTTTTCGTCCAGCCGCGGCAAATACGTCGTCGTGGCAGAAATCCTTTGAAAAAAACCAGCCCGTTGCGGCGGCAAACTTGGTAGTTGCGATTCAGGGATCAATACAAAATTGTTGGGCTCGCCGAGCAAAGGCTCGGTTGCGTCGCGCGGGAAGGACGCCAACCGGGCCGGAACGCGGTTGGGATCGGAATTTTCCGCCGGCGGTGTATTTGCAGCCGGCGCCGCAGGCCAAGGAGAGCGCTCTGATTGGTTTATTGCAGATTGGCTTGGGGGCGCCGGTTGATCAAGCGGCAAGCCAGAAATCGGCGGCAGCGGCGTCAGCGAATACGAAATCGAATTGCCAACAGGATATTGGGGATACGCGGTCTGTGCCCCAACTTCATCCGATTGCAATCCGGCCGTCATTGCCCCACGGTACGGCTCACTCGCCTGTTGACCATGCGATTGGTGCGCACACAGAAAAAGCGCCGCGAACGAGCATCGCAGAACAGTTTTCGCCAGCTTGTGCCGCATGGAGTGTCGCATGTTCGGTATCAGATTCAAAATGAGAGCCCCGCACCCAAGAGCACTGTGTCGGATAGATTAAACGTGGCCGGCGGTCCGTTACGAAACACCAACTGTCGATCAAAAGAGTAGCCGACTTCAAAGTAGCCGCGCATCCCCGTTTGCGTTTCCGGCAATACATCCACGCCGATGGCAAACCGCAAATCGTTGTAATCGAAATTGTCGGAGCCGAATCCGGGCCGCTCGATGGTCCACGCGCCGCCCCCATATTCGCCCCGGATGTAAGCCCACAGCGTGTGATTGCCAATGGTCGAACAGCGATGAGCAAGCTTAGGGGCTGGAAAGAAAATTTCGTAGCGTGAGTCGGCGTCGGGCGTCCACACAACGCCGCCCGCCGGCAGCAGCTTGAT
>DATJYL010000105.1 GCA_035499655.1 Pirellulales bacterium | reverse complement strand
GCCCAGCGGCACTTGCGGATACGGGTAAAACGGCCCAATGTACGGCCACGCCGTTGGCGAGTATTGTTTGGGATACGTCACCGCCGCATAGTTCGGATAAGCGGCGTAGCTGGGCCACGCATAGCCGGGCATCTGCGGATGATCGAAATGATACGGGGCCGGCGCACCCGGACCCATCGGCTGCATGGAAGGGACGGGTTGCGGCGGAGAAATTCCTTCGCCACCTCCACCAGTGCCGCCGTTTTGCATCGCAGCATTCCGGTATTGCGTGGGATTGGCGGCGCCAATCGGCAATGGAACCGACTGCATGGTGGGCCGCATCGGGCCACTGGCATTAGGAGCCATGCCGCCAGGACCGGGCGCATAATACGCCGCATTCGAATTGTTATATGCCATCTGATTTCCCTGGTTGTACGCACCATTCATCGAGCCATTGCCCGCATTTCCCGGAAAGTAACCCGGCGCTGTCTGGCCATTGGCCCGATAGGGTTGACCGCTCGCCATGGACGCCGCACCGTTTTCTTGGGCAGCGTGCGCCGGAGAAGTTTTTAGATTCTGTGCAGATTGGCTGCTGAAACTGGCCGACTCGTCTTCCGTTTCGGGAATGGGTCCCGCCACCAGCAACTGCTGCTTAGCTTCCTCCGGCAAATCCAACGTGGCTTGAATCACCTGTTGGCGATAAGGCGACGAAGGATGAAATTCGTTCAACCTGCTCGTGTCAACCGTTTGCTGCACGGCTTGCTGTGCGGTACTGGCGGCGCCAGCGCCGCTGGCCACGTTGCCGGGCTGTTGCAGATTGGAAGCAGGCGATGCTGCCGCCGCACTGCCGATGGTCAGGTTATTGACCACGCGCTCCACGCCGGGCGTTTGTTGGGCGGTTTCGACGGCCACGCTCATTTGCTTCGGATTGGCCACAAAACCGTTCAGCCATGCGGTGCCATCTTGCACCTTCACCGCCACGCTGTAATTTTTCAAATGACTTTTGAGACTGTCCGCAATTTGCTGCGAAGTCTCTTGATCACCGGCCCGAACCATGCCGGCAAACAAGGCGCTGCTGACCAGCGCCGCCGTCCATAAAACACGTCGCATAATTCCCCTCCTGTGTGAACCGTGCCCTGGCGATCGTTCGACGAGCGTTTCCCGGTTGCCAATTGCTATCATGGCGTGGCCACGTTAGGTGGCAGGGTTATAACCGGCGTTGTTGACCGGGGTGAGCCCGTCGATCGATGATGTTGCATTCCCAGCGCACACCCTCTTGGCGCAAACTCGACGTCCCCGAGGTGCCGCTGTGAATAGGTGTCGGTTGCCGATTGTGCCGAAGGGGAGTTTTTTTTCGGATTTGACGAGAGTGGCGCTTAAAGCGCCGCTGGCACTGCTAGCGAATCGGCAAGCTCAGACAAAAGATTTACCAGCGGCGAAAGAGCTTTTTCAAAAGCAGCATAGAAACGAGGATGATCGATCCCATGGCTCTGCCTCGGGACGGGCACGCGGGAAAACGGCACAATATGCGAGATGGTGACGGCGATGCTAGATCGTTGCCGGGCGGCGACGATGGTCGAAGTCCCAAATCGCCAGCAAAATCATCCCCGCTAACGTGCTGGCTGATAGCAGCCAGCACTTCGCTCCCAAGGCCAGCGCCAGCGAAGTAGAAATTCCTACCACGACTAAGGCCAAAGCAAATAGGGCGTGGCATAATGCTTGATATCGCCAGCGGGCACTTAAGCGCGCAACGAAACCGCACGCCCAACCAGCAAACTGGACAAGTCCAAATAGCCAAACCAGCGCCGAAAAATGCACTTCCTGCATGGCGTTCACTCCCGGTTCCATCCCGGCGGCCGGGATGAGTTTGTAGCCCAAGCTTCCTTGCTGGGCATCACGGGAGAAAGAAAGCGATTATCGTGCCAAGCTCCAGAGAATGCACCGCTGGCAAAATGCTGCCAGCAGTGTGGTTTGCGCTTAGCCAAGCGTGAGTTACGCCAATTTTGCCGTGCGATATTTTTTTGCGAATCACGGTTTTGGCGAGGCTTTTCCCGCCAAAGCCACGACAGCTTTGCAATTTATACAACCGGCAAAGTTTATGCAAAGTCGCTTTTTTCAAGCGATTTCGCCCTTCACGATTATTTGCGGGCGGAAAATCTTTGGCCGATCACTTACCCGCCGAATCTGCATTCTTCAAATGCGACCGCAGTTCCGTCTCCAGCTCGGTAATGTGCACGCTGCGGTTGATGACGTTGCCTTTGTCGTCGACCAAAATCATGGTGGGCAGTGTCAAGATGCCCATGTCGTTGGCCAAGCGGCTATCCAGTCCGCCCGGTTCCCACAGTTGCGGCCAGGGAAGTCGGTTTTTGGATAAGTATTCGTTGGCGTCAGCCAGATTGGTGTCGACATTCACGCCGACCAGCGTAAAGCCGCTTTTGCCGTATTTCGCATACAACTCTTTGAGTTCCGCGAAATCGGTTTTGCACGGCTCGCACCAGGTGGACCAGTAGTGCACCAGCACGTATTTGCCGTGCTCCTTGGCGATATCGTACGCTTGGCCGGTTACCATTTTAGACCGCAGTTGCATTGGCTTGCCGACGCTGTCCATGCGGTTCAGCGCGCCCCGGGCTTTTGTCGCTGAAGCAGTGCTTTCAAAATCGGAAACCAACTGGCCATACCACTTTCTGGCCTTTTCTTCCTGCCCTGCGAATTCTTGCGCAATGCCCAATTGCAGTAGGGCCTCGGCGGTGTCGCTGGCCTTCGGATAATCTTGCACGAATTTTTCGAGGTTATCTAACCACTCCGCCTGCACTTTGACGAACTCGTCTCCCTTTTGCAGCTTCGAGCCGTAACCGGCCGTGAGCAGGCGGTATTTCACATACGGCGCCAGGGCCGAATCCCCGGCACTCTTCTCCACCGTATCGAGCATCGTCTGCAGCTTTTCCACGCCCCCCGGATACATGCCGGTTTGGGCGGCAGCGCTCACCGCGTCGGCAAACTGGCGTATCCACTGTGCCCGGTCTTTTTCCCCAACTTCGTCGATAATACCAAGCATCAATTCCACACGGCGGTCATTCAGCCGGGTTTGCTCCGCTTCCGTGCTGGCTTTGCCCACCGCTTCGTCGAGCTTCGAAAGCTCGTCCATCATTTTCTGCACTTTTTCGCTTGGGCCGTCCGGGTTGGATTCCGCCGCCGTCGTGTCACTGGCGCGGCTGGCCGTTTGGAAGAAAAAGCCGTCGACCTCCGCCAATTTGCTGTTTGGATCGGGAATCGTCGGGGCATCGATCACGCGCCACACGTCGCCCACTTTGATCAGCGTGCCGACCGAAACCTGGCCGTCTTTGCCATCGGTTTCGGTCATGGCCATCACGTTTTCGTAGGCGATGATATCAGCCGTGGCGCCGTCGGTTCCGGCAGGAACTAAACCCGGCCGACTGCCGCCAAAATGCTCCCATTGCGTGTTGGGAGTAACGCTGTGCTGCGTGTGAATTAGGTCGCTAAACTTCGACGTGGCGCCGGTCACTTTTTCGAGCAAATCCTTGGTTTTCGCGGCTCCCAAACCCAGCGATTTGGCTTCCCCCGGTGTCAACAACAAACGATTGAAGCGGCCCGCATCTTTATCGCGAATGGCCATCACCACTTCGGCCGTTACTTCCTCTGGTGAAATACTCTTCCACGAGTCGATTTTGCCGTCTTCGTTCGGGTCCAAACCCCAGCGACTGCCGGCCGTGTTCAGCCAACGATGTTGGTCTGCTTTCCCGTTGAAGTTTTCGTCGATGTCGCGATACACCTCGATGCCGTCTTTGAAGTAGCTCCAGCGATCGACCACGTTGTCGCCGTTGGTGTCGACAAATTCGCGCAAAATTTGCCCGTTGGGTCCCCGCACCACCCAACCCGTTTGATTGCCCACTTTCTCGGCTTTAATGGTGCATTTCGCGATGTCGGCCGGGGCGGGAATATCGTAATCCACATCTTTTTGCACCGGGGTTAACTTCAGGGCTTGATCAATGGTGGGCGTGGCCGCGCCAGCAGATGCTGGCAAAAACGAAATCACGCCTAGCAAAATCTGCGCAGATAACACTCGGCAAAACATGTTTCGCATTGGATCCGTCCTCAACGGGTTGATATCGCCGGCGCGCAACCAGAGCGCGAACTCCGACTCTGCTATCTTTGTCGGCCTGCCGGGGTAGGCGACATCAGCCCCACGTGCCGGTTTTCCCGATCACGAAAACTTTTCCTTGCACTGCAAGCATCGGCCCTCGCTACGCCCTGAAATGGAGGCGCGTAGGTTAAGTTAAACGCGCGATAACCGCTTTTCGCCAATCACAGGGCCAGCTCTAACCGCTCCGCCCTAGAATTTGCCCAAACCTTGGAAATCACGCCGCCGAATGCCTGAAGACCCTGGCACATCCCCATCGGTTGCGCATGGTCCAAATGTTATTTCGCGGCCGTTACACGGTGGGACAACTGGCCCGGGCCTGCGAAATCCCCAGCCACATGGCTTCGGAGCATCTTCGGCTCATGCAGCACTGCCGTCTCTTGGCGGTCAAAAAGAGGGGCGCAAAGCGTATTACCACGTCGCCGAGCCCCATTTAGCAAGCCTGACGCAATGCGTGGAAGCACGCTTCGATCGCGGAACAGATTGATTTTTTGGCGACAATATATCGTATTATCTCGATGTTTTAATACATGATGCGGCCCACCGGCCTGCACCAACTTTTCTGGAAACATGACGGAGTCGAACGTGAATCCTGCATCCATCCAACCCACAGACCTGTTGAATCAAGCTGGCGCCTAAGGTATGTCCACTTCCTTGCTATCCATGCGATTGGCCAGTTTCCAATGAACTCGCTGATCGACGGTAAATGGAATCATCTGCACAGATCCATCGCACATCACAAAGAAGCAACCATTGGCATGCGCACTGCCAAAATTTAAGGTTTCTTGGGCCATGTTGGTGAGTTGAACTGAATCTCGAAGTGGAGTAATGTCGCCCGACCCGGGAGAACTGGCCGTTGTGGGAATTGTCGTGGGACCGTTGACGGCGCTAGCGGCCCACCGCACGATGTCCCAATCGTAGCCGCCATAGATGCTTCCGTTGTCGCCATAACAAGGGGCCGAATTAACACTTGTGGGATCTGGCGTGTAGCACACCGGTAACACGAGTTTTTCGCCAATTAGGTAGGTTTTCGTCAGGCCGTCGGGAATCTGCCTCAATTTTAATGAGCTGCCTTGAAAAATAACTCCTGTCGAGGACGTATAAGCCGACTGGCCATTCATGTAAGAGATCACATTGAAAGAAGAAGTTGTATCCGAACCTTGTGCAGGGCCACCTGGAGGATTGCCCGGCACCAAGGTACCACCATTGCCGGCATAATCAGCCCGCGCACCATTTACAATTCCCGTTGCGTTATACAGGGGAAGGTCGCTGGCGTTAAACACTCCCACAAAGCCATTGTCACCTCGGCGGCTAGGACACGAGAAAAAGGGTGCCGGCGTTGCGGCCATAACTCCTAGGGCAGCATATTTTTGGGAACTACCGGCACTACCCTGTCCCAATCCAAAAATCGACTTTTGTTCGATAAACGGCAATAGAGTAAATCCCCAGCCGCCAGGCTGATTAATACCGTAACCCCGGTCCGGATCGCCCATCCATTTGTACCCCCAGCCTCCGGTGGGAAAAGTCTTTTGCGCGTCCAAATGAGTTTGGGCCGCTAAGCCGAGTTGCTTCAAGTTGTTCTTACACTGTGTTTGTCGCGCCGCTTCACGCGCTGCTTGAATCGCCGGCAGCAGCAATGCGATTAAAATGCCGATGATGGCGATCACTACCAACAGTTCTACTAGCGTAAATGCTGAGTGTTCAAGATTATCCTGTGTCACGCTCGGTACGCGTTTGTCGTGCGCCGAGACGAGCGATGGCGCAATCATTCGAGCTCTCTTTACCAATAGGGTCTAGAAGAAATTGATTCCTCTGCAATGACAACCATCTCGGCCATTGCGTTGACCTTTCGATGGCCAGAATTCCCAACACTTCGCCGCGAAGACGGTTGAATGACCGACTTCTTTCTCCCCGACTCTCCCCACTCGGCGATGCAAATCGAATAGACGAAAAGAAAATGTCTAATGCCTTAGTGTATTTCAACTCGCAACTCTGGGAATGGAGATAGCTTGCCCTGGCGTGCAGGATATTTGCGCAGGCCTGTCTAATATTTGCGCTGACATGGATATTATTTGCATCAATCTCGATTGGCCATGATCTGGCAATGATTGACTCTGTTCGGGCAAGCGATTACCCTCGCCTCTCAGATGACAAATCAGACCCAGATCGTAACGTTACGAGAACGCCTCATTGTTCACAGCTGGAATTTTTTTAAGATTGCAAATTGAAAGAATACGATCTCTCTGGCTTTCGAAGTAAGTTTATTTATGAATCGCTCAGAGCAGTTTTTTGATGATGTTGATCGTTCGCATCGACTTTCGCCGGGAGAACTGCCGAGTTTTATTTCAAAACAGATTATAAAAGCTCGGCGATTCTACTTCGACCTTGGAACCAAGACGTCGTTGCCCATGAAAGTTGTTTTGGGCGGCTCGGAGCGAGTCCGTGCTGATTATATAATTCTCAGGACGATGTTCCCGTACTACAGCATTGAATTTGTCGCAGAGGGGAAGGGAACATTGGAGCTTCGCGGAAAGCGCTACAATCTCATACCCGGTACTGTATTTGGCTATGTACCGAATTCTTCATTGGCCATTCAAGCTGATCCCCGACAGCTCATGCTGAAGTACTATATCACTTTCATTGGAAAGCACGCCAAAAAGCTCTTGGAATCCATAGGCTTTGCCCCCGCTGGGATCACTCAAATCTCACACGTCACGGATATTCGAGATCTGTATGAACTCATGATCCATTACGGTCTAAATTGGACATCATACAGTCAATCGCTTTGCGACTCTGTTCTTAACACTCTTGCCCTTAAAATCGCCGAGCAAACGATCAAACATCCTAGTGATGATCTCCGAGCACTGGCAACTTATCAAAAAATAAAAGACTTGATCGAAGAAGACTTTGCAAACTTGAAAAATATCAAAGATGTCGCTTCGCGTTGCAAAGTGTCCGTGTCTCATGCCTGTCGACTCTTTCAAAATTATGATCATGTGTCTCCTTATCAGTTTTTAATGCAAAAAAAATGAAATGGGCTGCAGATTTATTGACGGATCGCAATCTTCTTGTCAAGGATATAGCCAAGCAAGTTGGTATGGCGGACCCATTTCATTTTTCGCGGATATTTAAAAAAGTATTGGGACTGTCACCGAAGGAGTTTCAACGCCACTTGGTTACCAGCTTCGAAAATCAGTCGATGATCGCCCCAAAATGAGCAACCGCACATCCGCGACTTGTAGAAATGTGAACGTGGGGAATAAGATGATCGCGTTGTGGAAAACTAGTTTGGACGCAGAACTTTAGTAGATTATTTATGAAGGCCCTATCGCTTGCCGGACCCAAGCTCTGGCGGACCATCGAGATTCAATCTCCAAATTCGCCGGCCGCCGGTGAGGCGCTGGTCAAGGTACATCGGGTCGGTATATGTGGGACCGATGTAAGTGCATATCTGGGCAAAATGCCTCTGTTCAGCTACCCGCGGATTCCTGGGCACGAACTAGGCGTGGAAGTGCTCGAAGTTGGCCAAGGGGTTGCGAATGTTCGACCTGGCGACCATTGCTCCGTAGAACCGTATATCAACGATCCTACGAGTTATGCCAGCCGCCGCGGGAACCCCAATTGCTGCGAGCGTTTGCAAGTACTCGGCGTTCACATCGACGGTGGCCTAAGACCACAATTTGTTTTGCCTGCGCGCAAATTACACGTTTCCCACCGGCTGGATTACGAGCAGTTGGCGCTGGTGGAAACATTGGCGATCGGCTGCCATGCTGTGAATCGCGCAGCGGTGCAAGCGGATGATACTTGCTTGATTATCGGTGCCGGCCCCATAGGACTATCAGTATTGGAATTTGTGCGTTTAGCGGGGGCCAAAATCATCGTGCTCGATATTCAACCGTCGCGGTTGGAATTTTGCCGCCGTGTGATGGGAGTTGCTCACACGCTGACGCCTTCGGAGCACGTCGAGGCCGATTTGCGCGAACTTTCCAACGGTCACTTGCCCGACGTCGTTTTTGATGCCACCGGCTCCCATAAGTCGATGTCTCAAGCTTTTGGATACATTGCACAAGGTGGACGACTTGTGTTCGTAGGCTTAACCGGTGAGGAAGTGACATTCCGTCATGCGCTGTTCCATAAGTCGGAGGGTACGCTGCTCTGCTCGCGCAATGCACTGCCGGAGGACTTTGCCCGAATTATTCAGCTCATCGAAACAGGACGCATTAATACACGGCCTTGGATTACCCATCGCTCCGAGTTCGACGAGTTGCCGGAAGTATTCCTATCGTATACTCAGCCTGAGTCGGGGGTGCTTAAAGCTATGGTCAATGTCTGCAACTAACCGGAAATTGTTGGCCATCGCGCTCGAACACTAATCATCTCATGCTCAAGCATCAGCTTCTTCACCCGCAAATTAACGCAGTACTGGGCCGCGCCGGCCATAGCGCCAAGGTGCTGATTGCAGACGGAAACTATCCAGCCTCGTCAACTCTAGGACCACGAGCGGAACTGGTAAGTTTGAATTTGCTGCCGGGCGTTGTCAGTTGCACGCAAGTGCTGGAAGCGCTGGCTACAGCAATCCCAATCGAAGCCGCCCTCACCATGCAGCCGGAAACAAGCGGAGCGCATGCCATGCAGCAAGATCCAACCATTTGGAAGGAATTTCGCAATATCCTGCGTGAACAAAGCATCGCGGTAGACTTGCAACCGCTGGAACGCTGGGAGTTCTATCGGACTGTGCAGTCGCCTGAACACGTACTTACGATCCAAACTGCCGACCAAAGATTGTTTGCCAATTTGCTCTTGGTCGTTGGAGTAAGAAAAGAGTTCGTGTAATGCATGAGTATGAAAAGCCCGTGACGGTTGATGCCCATCAACATTTTTGGGATTTAGGCCGGTTTAGCTATCCTTGGATGACCGCCAACATGCAGACCGTGCGTCGCAACTTTCTTCCCGCTGATTTGCGGCCCGTGCTGAATCGAGTGGGAGTCGATCGAACGGTTTTCGTGCAATCGCTGCATAGTCTTGAAGAAACAGAATGGGCCTTGCAGTTGGCAACGGAAAATCCGTGGATTGCCGGTGTCGTTGGCTGGCTAGATTTGAAATCCCCGGATTTGGAGCGGCACATCGACCGCTTCAGCGACCAAGTGAAGCTGGTTGGCGTCCGGCACATTGTTCATGACGAATCAGATGAACGTTGGCTGCTGGACGAATGCGTGGTGCGCGGCCTGAAGGTCTTGGCCCGTTGCGGGCTCAAGTACGATTTGCTGTTGCGTCCACAGCATTTAAAGTACATTCCGCAATTGGCCCACCGTGTGCCAGGCTTGCAAATGGTCGTCGATCATCTGGCTAAACCGCTCATTGGTCGAGGTGAGTTCGAACCATGGCAAACTGATTTGGCTGCCGTTGCTCGGGTTCCAGATATTTATTGCAAGCTTTCTGGAATGATCACTGAAGCGGACCACCAGCGTTGGAGCGCTGAGGAACTGTTTCCGTATGTCGATATTGTGCTGGATTTGTTCGGGCCGCAGCGCCTCATGTTTGGCAGCGATTGGCCGATGTGCCGATTAGCCGGCGAGTACAGCGAAGTTCTGGCAGCGGCACATCAGGCATTATGGAGTTTATCCGCAGATGAACGGTCAGATATCTTTGGTAAAACAGCCAGCCGCTTTTATCGGTTGCAGCTTTCATCAAATCGATAAAATGCTTGCTTTGGAGGCGCTGTTGTCTTGTTGATTGTTTTCGGGCCGACCCTGCGGCCAAGTTAGATTGCGTATAGGTTGCAAGATCTCATGCACTTCCGTGAGTAGCTCCCCGTCGATTGGCTCGGCAATCCAAGCTACATTTTGTGACAAATTTTTCGGATTGGCAGTGCCAAACAAAGTGGTTGCAATGCTTGGCTCGCTGACGGCGAATTGCATGGCTAATTTGACAATGTCGGTGCCATGTCGCTGACAATGCTCCGCGGCCAAGCGGCATCGCTGTTTGATTTCAGCCGGAGCTGGATGCCAACCCGGTGCGCCACGCAATGACAGCAAACCCATGCTCAGTGGAGACGCATTGATAATGCCCACGCCGCGACATTGTAAAGTTGGAACAATTTCCAAAAGTGAAGTGTCATTGAGTGCGTAGTGGCAATACGAAAGTATAGTATTTACTGTGTCGTTCGGCAGTCGTTCTACGATTTGTGTGAACATACACAATGGCAGACCCGTGATGCCGACGAAACGGGCTTTGCCGCAGTCTTTGACTCGCAGCAATGCGGGAATGGTTTCATCGACAATCTGCTCAATATCCCCGAATTCCACGTCGTGAACTTGGATAATATCGACGTAGTCGGTGCCCAACCGGCCCAAACTTTCATTCACGCTGGAAGTTACACGCCGGGCTGAAAAATCAAAATCTTTGGCATCCGCGCCATAACGACCGCATTTGGTAGCCAAATAGTAGCGATCACGCGCGATACCTTTTAAACATCGACCTAAAATGGTCTCAGCGGTTGTTAATCCATAGTAGGGCGAAACGTCCATGAAATTAATTCCCAGATCTAATGCCGTTCGAACGGTGCGCACGCAATCTGCCTCTTTGACATTGCGGAAGATACCGCCGAGTGAGGATGCCCCGAAGCTCAGCGCCGATACGTTCATTCCGGTTTTTCCAAGCGAACGGTATTGCATAGGGAATTCAGTCTGTAACTAGAAATGCCTCGACTTTCGGCTTGTCATCATCCTGCATTCAAGGCGTTCAAATGCCGCTGGAAATGAGCTATTAATACTTCGTTGTACAGGGCCTGATTTTCCCTGACGACCTGCATCACCAGCGGACCGAAGCGCGGATCGGTGAGGATCGATCCAAACGTACAGTGCAAAATCTGACGCCCCAGTGATGTAAATCCACGGCCTGTTGGCACATCGATCCAGCGCTCCAAATAGATTTTTTGTAGCTCGATGTCGTCGGCAATGTGGGCAGGACCTGGAACAGACTCGATGGTGGCAGAGACGTGGTACGTGGCTTTGTCGGCGTTGTAACGCTCTCTCGCAAACGACACGATTTCTCGAAATTCCGCCGGCGCGCGCAATGCCACGACTCGCAATGCCTCCATATAACTTGTTCCGGCTGTTTTTACGTGGAATAAGCCGCCCGTTGAACGCGCCAAGCAGCCATACATCGAAAGCTTGTCGGACCCCGAATGCAAACTCAATTTGTAAGGCCCCAAATACTGGGCGATTGCCGCATGTTCGGACATTGCCGTGGTCAGTGCCTGCAGGTCGCCTTTGTAATCGACTCCTTTCTCAAAATTACCAATAAAACGGGGCGCCAAGCTCACCAGCGGCAAACCATGGCGACGGAGCTGATCGGCAAAGATGTAATGCTCTGCTGCGCTTGTCGGTTGATCGGTCTCGTCGACGCTGAGTTCAAGTTCACACGATCCGCCGCGCTGGCTGACTGCTTTCTGAATGCATTCGCCCATTTGCAGCGCATGACTAATAGCGTTTCCATACTTTACTGCCGTCCGCAATACTGTCGGCCGATCGAACAAAATCTCTGGACCATGTGGCACTCGGACGACTTTGCCCAAATACAAATCGACCCAGTTTACGTGTTCTCCTAGTGCGAAATACTTTTCTTCCAAGTCGCTGTGGCCGTAATCATCGGCTTTGCGATCAACATAGTCTGATGGATCGATGGTAAAAAACGTGAACCCAGCTTGAGCTGTGTGGTGCACATCTTCTGATGTTTTCAAGTGGTCGGCGTCAGCTCCCCAGGCATCAACGTAGTTGACCTGGGAGAGTGCCTCGGTGGCTGCTTGCATAACCTGCTGGGCAGTGCGCCCAGTGCGCGACATTTCGCGAATTGATTGTTGGGCAAAGATGCCTCGAATCGGCCCACCCGTCCGACATAACGCCTTAACATGTCCTGGCGTCGCGACTCCCAGCCGGTCGCCAAAGCCAAAGGTAGGCTGTAATCCAAGAATGGATGGTTTGACATTCACAAATCGCTAATCGGAGTCTGGAGTTTGGTAACTCCCCGATCCCATGATATTCATTGGTGCATCTCCTGCTCGAGAGTCACATCATATAACAGGTTTTTGTGGAAGAAAAGTCGGGGGGCAGGTGCTTGAATGCGTCAGACCCGAAGACTTACTTACGTTTTAAGAAACGTACTAAGCTTGCCATGTCATGCCTGCAGTGTCACACAGCACGATGATTTGCAAAATCCGCGAGCGCACTTATCCCTCGAATGGTGGTTCCTTCATGTCGATCACTTGGCGGCGTGCTGCTGTTGAAATTCTAAAGGAGGAACCCCGAATACCCGCTTAAATGCCCTAGAAAATTGAAATTGATCCGTAAAACCAAGTCGCCGCGCTACCTGCTTCACTAATACCCCGGGCTCACTCAGCAAATTAGCTGCGTATTGCATCCGAACTCGATTCAGATACTGATATGGCGTCACGTGGTCGAAACGCTTAAAGAGCGTACAAATATAATGCGGCGTTTTATGGCAGTGTGCCGCGACATCTTCAACAGTATTCATCTCCAAAAAGTGCTTATCGATGGCTTCGCGAACATCAAGATAGGAAAACAGTGCTCGCGAATATCTGGCGTCCGCGGGGAGGGCTTGTTCTGCTATTTTGTAGGCTAACGTCTGAACAATCGAGCCACATAGTTGCTGGCTAAAATGTGAGTGCGCCAAGCCATTCACCTGCAGCATCTCAAAGATATCCTGCACTTCGTGCAGCGATCGCACTTGTCGTAAACCACTTGGACCAAAGCCAGCCGTCTCCAAGACTCTTTTAGCATTTCGACCGACAAAAGTAACATAGTATTTGGTCATCGGGTTGCTGGAATCCGAACTAATCTCGAGGGGCATACCGGGCCCGTAC